>JAGBMA010000159.1 GCA_017635095.1 Ruminiclostridium sp.
AGAGAGAGGGGTCGAGGGGAGAGAGAAAAGCCTTTTTTTTCAAAAAAAGGTTTTCTCTCTCCCTCGCGGGGCGTGGGGCAGAGCCCCCCACGCGCGTCCGCAGACGCGCTGAGGGTGCAGGGCAGAGCCCTGCCGGGGTGTGGGGCAGAGCCCCACACGCGCGTGAGCGCCGTACCGCCGCCCGCGTAGGGCGAAAAACGCCGGACACGCTACCCGCGTACGGCGCTCATGCGTCTGCGCAGTCGCGGGAGAAGAATTCGGTGATGCTTTCGAGGACGTTGCTGTCCGGGGTAATGAAGCCGAAGCCGCGAAGCCGGTAAAGCTGGCGCTCATCGGTGATGTCGAAAACTGCACGGTCGATACCGCGGATATTCGCATAGGCAAGAACTGTGCGGCAGAGCCCGTCGTAGTAGAGTTCCTTCTCGCTTTCAAGAGACACGATCTCTATACAGCCGTCTTCGGGAAGCTTCGCGGTGATGCCGCCGATGCGTCTTCCGTCCTCTTCCATGTTGAACACGAGCTTGTCCGCGATCTCGGTGTCTCTGAGTATCGTTATCATCTTCGTCTGCCTCCGTTGTTTCTGTTATTGCGGGGACGTTTCGTACCGCCGTATTCGGTGTTCTGCGAGACGCCCATTGCGTTGCGAAGAGCCTGCATCTCCTGCTTGGTGAGGTCTGCATATTCGCCCGGTTTGAGCATTCCGAGCTTCACGCCGCCGATGTTTGTGCGGCGAAGACGCTTTACCGTGAGGCTTACGGCTTCACACATCTTTCGTATCTGGCGGTTCTTGCCCTCAAATATCGTGAACTCAAGAACAGTGCGCTCCGGTTCCTCGGTAACGACCGTTACGGTGCAGGGTGCGGTCATCACGTTCTCTTCTATCTCGACTCCGGTCATAAGCTTGTTTATCATGTCTTCGGTGACTTTTTCCGATACCGTGACGCGGTATGTCTTGGAAACGTGCCTGCGCGGGTGCATTACATCGTTGGCAAAGCTGCCGTCGTTGGTGAGGAGCAGTATCCCCTCGGAATCACGGTCAAGTCTTCCGATAGGATATACACGTTCATCTATGCCGTGAAGCAGCTCGGTGACCGTCTTTCTTCCGAGCTCGTCCGACATTGTCGTAACATAGCCGCGGGGCTTGTATAGCTTTATGTAGCGCAGAGTTATGCCCTCTGCCTTTATTTTCTCACCGCTCACGGTGATTATGTCCGTTTTGGGGTTAGCCTTGTCGCCGAGAGTGACGGGGTGACCGTTGAGCCTGACTTCGCCGTCGGCTATGAGCTGTTCGGCTTTTCTGCGGGAACAGAACCCGCTGTCTGCAATTATTTTCTGTATTCTTATCTTTTCCATATCTCTCCGTTAATTGTCCGTAAGGTAGCTGAGCTCTTCCGTCAGCACGCTGTCGATCTCGACTTCATATTTGTCGGCTGCGGCTTTTTTAAGCAGTTCTATCGCTTTGTAGAGCTTCTTGTCAAACTCCGTTTCCTTCTCCTTGTCCGGGAACCCTTTGTATGAGAATTCCACGGAGGTGTCGATGAAAGCGCTGTCGTAATCGGCGGAGATGTCTTTGAGGAGCTGCACGAGTTTCGTTTCAGACATGAGGTCTTCCGGCAGTCCTGCATTTACAAGCCTGTTTCTGTCGAGTACCCACACCGGGTCGCAATGATATTCAAGGGCAAATCTTAGTTTCTGCATTTTGTTACCTCTGTGCCGCCTATTACAGCTGCGGCATTATGTCATAGTCCTTTTATCCTTACCGCTCCGCCCGAAAAAAGCTCGATCATCCAGCCGAACGGACCCTGCTTCGGCACAACACGCTCTATCGACTCGAAAGCAGTGAACTTCACGCGTTTCAGTACCCGTCCGTTCATGCAGATATCCGCGTATCCGAGTACATCGCCCTTGTTCACTTCAGCATAAACGAATTCCGGTACACTGTAGCGGACAGACACGTTTCTGCGCTCGTTTTCGGTCAATCCAACGGTCACATTTTCTTCCGGCATGAGCGTGACATTACCTGAGCTTCCGCCCACTACCTCCGCCGAGAAAGTGTCGAGCCGCAGATCGAACGGTCTTACACGGGAAAAGCCGAGATCGAGCAGCTTCCTGTGATCGTTCCAGTCGTCCGGCGCGTTGAGTGTCACCGCTATTATCCTGCAGCCGTCACGTTCCGCCGCAGATACAAGGCATCTCCGCGCTTCATCGGTGAAGCCGGTCTTTACGCCGATACAGCCGTCGTACAGGGTAAGGAGCTTGTTTGAGTTGTAGAGAGTCCGTTCCGTGGGCGGAGCGCCGAATGAAACTTTCTCGGACTTCCGGCTGCATATTGCCCGGAAATCCGGGTTTTTCAATGCTTCCGCCGTCAGCAGCGCCATATCGTAAGCCGTGGTGTAGTGGCCGTCTGCGTCAAGTCCCGAGGGAGTCACGAAATGTGTGTCTTTCATGCCTATCTCGGCGGCGCGTTTGTTCATGAGCTCCGCAAAAGCCGTGATACTGCCGGAAACGCTGACTGCGGCGGCATTAGCCGCGTCGTTCCCCGACGGGAGCAGCATACCGACGCAAAGCGCGCGGCGGGTTACTGTGTCACCCTCGCGAAGTCCCATTGACGTGCCTTCGACCCGTATCGCCATGCTGTCTGCGGTAAACGGTCTGTCAAGATCTCCCGCTTCAAGTGTGAGAAGCGCGGTCATGATCTTTGTGGTGCTCGCCATGGCGTGATGCTTCGACTCGTCCCGGCCGTAAAGAACGCCGAGAGTGTCTGCGTTTATGACCACCGCGCATTCGGCGGAGAGCGAAACATCTTCCGCGTCCGCGGTGATCGGCAGGGTAAGCAGTGCGATGAGTACTGCAGCAAGAACGGATAAAACTTTCATTATGTTCACCTCACCGATATTCTGCACAGAAAAGCGCAGATTATACAGCGGGTGAGGGGATCGTTATTCTTCGTCGTCTCCGTCGCCGGTGTCTTCCGTATCGGAGCCTTCGCCGCCGTTCTTCTTGCCGAACAGCTCTTTTACCTTGTTGAGAAGGGCAGGGGCGTTGTCGATGATACCGTCGATGGGGCTTGACTTTCCGCCGAGCTCAAGTATCTTTGCGTCGCCTTCCTTGCTTATGACGATGAACGCCTGGGGCTTGATGGTGATGCCTGCACCGGCGCCGCCTGCAAATACGTCCTTGGGAACGCTTGCGGGGATATCCGAGCCGCCGGATACGAAACCGAACGATACCTTCGAGATCGGTATTATCGTGGTGCCGTCGGGGGAGCTGATCGGGTTGCCGATGATAGTATTGACATCGACAAGGTCGCGTATCTTCTCCATTGATGTGTTCATGAGTCCTTCGAGATGCTGTGCCATGTCATTTATCCTTTCATTCTTGCCCGCGCGGGACGGGCTTTCACATTTGACGGTTTATTATTATATTTTAGGTACGTTCTCAACATTCTGTACGCGAGCCAGAGTACACAGCCCACAGCCGTGCTTATGCGGAGTTTCAGCGTGATGTATGCGAAAATATCGTCCTTTTCGGCGGAAAAATCCGCTTCTATATTGATCTCGCCGATCTTTGTGTCCATGTAAACGGTAAGCCACTCAAAGAGCGAATAGATCGCTGTACAGAGCCCTCCGTACTTGAGCGCGGTCTTTGCCGCGTCGTCGGAGCCCACCACATAATCTATATAGACGTCCCTTATCCTGATCTTCCTGAAAAGCCGCTTCACCGGAGGAGATGCGCTCGCGATATAGTCGCGGATCATTTCAAATCCCGGTATGGAAGACTTTTTCTTCTTCCGTTTCGGCGGCTTGACGGTTTTGGCTTTACTTTCCGTTTTTTCTGCAGCCCCGCCGCTTTTTGTTTCCGGGTCTGTCGGCTTATGCTCCGAAGGCTCGTTCTCTTCCGCGTCCCTGAGGAGAGCGTGGTTGTAGCTCGGATGCTTCCGCGCTTCCTTTGCGGCTTTTGCAGCCTCTTTTCTGCGTTTTTTCTCTTCCTTCGCGGCTTTTTTTGCAGCCTTCCTTTTCTCCTTTTCGGGGTCGGGCGGCACTTTTACGATCGTGAAGCAGAGTATCTTTACGCGTACTTCGGGGTTCCGGTCGTATATTGCAGTCACGGTGACGGACTGCGCAAAAATAAGTATCAGGACAAGGAGGATCGCTCCGAAAACTATCCAACCTGTCATATCATCAACCTTTCAGCTTTGATCGCTGTCGTTTTCAGTATCCTCACCGGTCTCCCCGTCGGGATCTTCGGTGACATAGTCATAAATGCTGTCCTGGACGCTTTCGGGATATTCGAGCTCTTTTTCCTTCGCCATTTCCTCCAGCTCGTCAAAGTCAAGCTGGCCTTCCTGATCCGGAAGCGGCGGGAGCTCCTCTATCCTCGAAAGCCCGAAACAGCGTAAGAACGTGTCTGTTGTCCGGTATGAGATAGGGCGCCCCGGGAGATCGAGCCTTCCTGCTTCTTCAAGAAGCCCGCGCTCCACAAGACCGCGCATGACGCTGCTGCTGTCGATACCGCGGACCTGCTCGACAAAGGCATTGGTGACGGGCTGGTTGTACGCGACTATGGCGAGCGTTTCCATTGAGGCCTGTGACAGCGGCTGCTGTTTTTTTGTCTCAAGAGCTTTCTTTATGTTATCCGCGAATTCGCTTCTCGCGGCGATCTGGAAGCCGTTGTTTATACGGAGTATGCGAAGTCCGCTCTCACGGACGTTGTACTGCTGTTCGAGCCTGTCCACAAGCTTCACGCAGGTCTCCGCGTCCACTCCCGAAGCTTCCGAGAGCTTGTCTATGGTTATCGGGTCGCCGTATGCGAACATTACTGCCTCTATTGCGGCTATCCCCTCTGTAAGCGTCATTCTCCGCTCACCTCCGTTGTTTCCTCAGATGCGGCACCTTCCTCATATCCCTCCGGTTTCGGACGCGTCATCACGATGTATTCGCTGTCGTCCGAGAACTCCACGCGCCCTCGCTTTGAAAGCTCAAGGAGTGCCAGGAATATCGCCACCTGCGCAGAACGTGTCTGCCCTTTATACAGCCCCCGTACCTGCACCCGTTCGCCGGTATGCAGCTTCCTTACCACGAGTATGAGCCGGGAGAAGACGCTGACGTAGGTCTGTGCGACTATGGGCTTGAAGACCTGCTTCGCGTCACGCTTGAGCTTTTCGGTCTTTGTGCTCACGGCGGTATAGCATTCAAGCAGTTCGTATCTGTCGTGCCGCAGTTTGTATGTTGCATCTACGGGGAGTTCCAGCGGGTCACGCACAAAGACGCTGTCGCCGCAGTAATGTCTCCTGAGGCGCTCGGCGGCGGCTTTGCACATGGCGTATTCTATGAGCCTGCCGGAGAGCTCCTTTTTGAGCTGCTCGACATCGTGTTTCGGAAGCAGCTCGGCTGTCTTTATGAAGATGAGGTGAGCCGCCATTTCGACAAACTCGCCCGCGACATCTATGTCCGCTTCCTGCATCTTGTCAAGGTAGTCAAGGAACTGGTCAAGGAGAACTGATATCTCTATGTCGCGGATATTGAGTTTATGCTTCGAGATAAGGCTTAGCATAAGGTCGAGCGGTCCCTCGAATATCTCAAGTTTGAAGTTAAGCTCTTCCATATCAGCAGATAAATCCCGTTGCCATGTAGAAGAGATTGTAGATCGCGTCGGAGAGGAATCTGAAAGGTATCGAGATAACGCCTGTGAACATCAGTATAAGCAGCCCGATCATGATGTACTGTTCATACTGCATTATTTTGAAGTAGTACTTGTCGGGAAGAAAAGCGAAGAAAACGCGTGAGCCGTCGAAGGGCGGTATCGGGAGCAGATTGAATACGCCGTTGAACAGATCTATGTCGATTATCGTGTTGAGTGCAAAGATCACATAACCGAGAGCCGGAGCGGGGTCGGAGATATACCTGAGCATAACGATTTTCATAATTACCATAAATATGAACGCAGACACAAAGTTTGCCATAGGACCGGCTGCGGCGGTTATCGCCATAGCTGCACGCTGGCTTACCTTGCGGCAGCGCCCCGGGTTTACCGGAACGGGTTTTGCCCAGCCTATACCGAGAAGCAATATACCGATCGTGCCCATTATATCAAGGTGAGCAAAGGGGTTCAGGGTTATTCTGCCCTGTCTTTCGGCGGTATCGTCACCGAGCAGCTTAGCGGCTACCGCGTGAGAGCATTCATGTACCGGGAAGACTACCAGCAGTACGACGAGAAGCGAGAAGAGCGTCAGGATAATGGTCATCATATCGCCGGATCTTAATGCATTTATCATATCTTACCTCTATTCTTGGTTTACAGCAACATCTTTTTCTATTATACTATATAATAACAAAATTTGCAAGACTTTTTTATCAGAAACGTCGGGAACTTGAATACTACCCGCCGCCGCGTCAGTTCAGCAAAGCAAAAAAGCCCCGCAGACATTATTGCCGCGGGACTTTGTGTTAAATCATATCTTTGCGAAAGCCTGTTTAAGGTCGTCGAGAATGTCCTCAACGTTTTCGAGACCGACGGAAAGCCTTATCATGCCGCCGTCTATGCCCGCTGCCGCAAGCTGTTCATCGGTAAGCTGGCGGTGGGTTGCCGACGCGGGGTGAAGGACGCAGGTGCGGATATCCGCAACGTGGACTTCGTTTGAAGCGAGTTTCAGGCTGTCCATGAACTTCACGGCTGTATCGCGGCCGCCCTTTACCGAGAATGAGATGACGCCCGAGCAGCCCAGCGGCAGGTATTTCTGCACAAGCGGATAATACTTGTTGCCCTCAAGACCCGGGTAGAACACCGATTCCACCTTGCTGTTCCCGTTAAGGTATTCCGCAACGATCTTTGCGTTCTCAACGTACTGCTTCATTCTCACGGGAAGAGTTTCAAGCCCTAAGTTGAGCAGGAATGAGGAGTTTGCAGCCGGGTAGCAGCCGAAATCGCGCATGAGCTGCATTCTCGCCTTGACTATGAACGGAGCGAAGGGGTATTTCTCGGTATAGACCGTGCCGTGGTAGCTCTCGTCCGGTTCGGTCATGCACGGGAACTTTCCGCTCGCCGTCCAGTCGAACTTGCCGGAATCAACGATGACGCCGCCTACCTGTACCGCGTGGCCGTCCATGTACTTTGATGTGGAGTGCATTACGATATCTGCGCCCCATTCTATCGGGCGGCAGAGATACGGCGTTGCGAAAGTATTATCGACGATTAGCGGAACTCCGTGGGAGTGAGCGGCTTTAGCGAACTTTTCTATATCGAGCACGGTAAGTGCCGGGTTTGCGATAGTTTCGCCGAAAACGAGCTTTGTATTGTCCTTGAAGGCTGCATTCAGTTCTTCCTCGGTGCAGTCCGGATCAACGAAGATGCATTCTATGCCGAGACGCTTCATTGTGATGTTGAAGAGGTTTATCGTGCCGCCGTAGATCGAGGTCGAGGAGATGAAGCTGTCGCCGGAGCTGCAGATATTCAGAACGCTTATGAGGGTAGCGGCCTGACCGGAGGAGGTGCACATTGCTGCCACACCGCCTTCGAGGGCGGCGATCTTTTTCTCTACGGCATCGGTCGTCGGGTTTTCAAAGCGCGAGTATATCAGGCTTTTCGTGGGGTCGTCGAATACGGCTGCGACCTCGTCTGTGGAGTCATAGACGTAGGTGGTGCTCTGGACTATCGGAACGACACGGGGTTCACCGTTTTTGGGGGTGTAGCCTTCATGAAGGCACTGGGTCTCTATTTTCATACGGGTAACTTCCTTTCAGAGTATAATATTTGTCAAATATTATACCACAATTTTCAGTAAGTGTCAATGATAACGTATTTATGCCTTGATTCAGCGATATTGTGAAAATGCACAAATAAATTTGACAAAAATGTTGTATTTTATTTAAAATGCTTGACGCGATTGATATTATATGATATAATACATCTATATATAGTGGTTTGGAGTATGCTTGAAGGCACTATGAGGTGACAGTATGAGCACAGCGGAATTCAACCCCAAGATACTTAATCCTAACGATTACACGCCGGTAGGCGACATAATGGTACTTTCACTCTGCATTGTAGTGGGAGTGGTCCTGATACTCAACAAAGTGCACAAGAACAACAGCTACAAGATCATGCTCGCCATGATCGGGGCACTTATTCTTGCTGCTGCTTCGAGTCTTTTCTACCGCATATTCATGGGCGCCGAACACATCAATGTCGGGCTGCTGTACTTCTTCCGGATAATGAACCACTCTTTCCTGAGCCTTGTGCAGTTCACTTATGTCCTGTATCTCCGCGAACCGCTCTGGATGAAGAACGAGGGGTATAAGCGCTTTATCGCGGCAATAACGATAATTGCCGCCGCGCCGATTATCATAGATATCCTCGGGATCGTCTTTCGTTTCGGATTCTATGTCTCCGACGGGGTGATCCATTCCGACTTTACCGTATATCCCTTCGCGTATATGGCGTTTGAACTTGTCATTTTCTATCTCATTATCCGCTACAGGAGCAGGATAATCCGCCAGATCTTCATATGTCTCGTGAGCGTGAACGCACTTTCTCTGATCCTGACCGCGATGCAGGGTATGTTCAACCAGTCGTCTTTCAATACTTTTGTGTATTTTATCCCTGCTGTCGGGCTTCTGTTCATGTTTCACTCAAACCCGTACGATCAGGAAACGGGCGCGGCGAACGACAATTTCTTTGTGCAGGAGCTCTCAAACTGCATAGAAAAGAAGATCCAGCTTGTCATGATCGGCTGTGTGATCTCGGATTTCAATACGAATATCAAGAATTCCCGCGGGCTGAAGTCCGAATTTCATCAGTTCTTCAAGCAGAATATCAAACGCGGCGTTCTCTACCGCTTTTCCAGCGGGAAGCTCGTGCTTACGCTCAAAAAAGGGAAAAAGGGCAATTTCGACCGTGCTGTCGGCAAGATGCTTGACGCGTTCTACAGCAGGCACGAGCAGGTCGGCATAGACTATAAGCTCATCGTTGCCGAGATCGTCCCGGAGATAACAAATCCCTCCGAGTACATACGGCTCCTTGAATTTATCGAGTCCGAGATGCAGAACAACGAGACTCATCGTGTCACCGAAGGCGATATAAGGCGCTTTCTCAGTACAAACTATATACTGAGCGAGCTTGAGGATATCACGAAGAAGCGCGACCTGGACGACGAGAGGGTGCTTGTTTACTGCCAGCCTGTGTTCAATATCATAACCGGCACATATGATACCGCGGAAGCGCTTATGAGGCTGAAACTCCCGGAGACGGGGCTCGTCTTTCCCGACAAGTTCATTCCCATTGCGGAAAAATACGGACTTATCCACCAGCTCAGTCTTACGATACTCAACAAGACCTGCCGTGAGATACATGACCTTATTGCGGAGGGCTATATCCTCAATCGTATCTCCGTGAATTTCTCGACTCTCGATCTGCGTCAGGAGTATTTCAGCGAGGAAGTGCAGGATATCATCATAAGAAACGATATCCCCTATGAGAAGATAGCCATAGAGATGACCGAGAGCAGAAGCGAGCTTGAGTTCAACCGCCTCAAAGCACAGGTCACCGATCTTCAGGGGCTCGGCATAAAGTTCTATCTCGATGACTTCGGAACGGGTTACTCCAACTTCGAGAGGATCATGGAGATCCCCTTCGATATAATCAAGTTCGACCGTTCGCTTCTTATCGAGTCGGTAAAGAACGATGCCTCCAAGTACATGGTATCGACCTTCGCAAGTATGTTCAACGATCTCAACTATTCGGTGCTCTTTGAGGGCGTCGAGGACGAGCGGGACGAGGAACACTGCCGCAATATGTGCGCGAAGTATCTCCAGGGCTATAAGTATTCAAAACCTATCCCGATCGGCGATCTTCGCGGATTTCTCCAAAAAGCGGTGTGACCGTTCACGCCGCAGCAGAACGGGCGGGGAACTGCTTCCGTCAGGAAGCAGCGTCTCCGCCCGCTTGTGCGTACTTTCGCTTTGTTGCAAGCCCGCCGCGTATGTGGCGTTCCTGCTTGTTCTGTTCGAGGATCTTCCTTACCTGCCGGTGAAGCTCCGGGTTGACCCGTGCCAGCCGGACGGTTATATCCTGATGCACCGTGCTTTTGCTTATCCCGAAAACCTTTCCCGCAGATCTTACGGTCGCGTTGTTTTCAATTATGTACTGTGCGAGGCTTACACATCTTTCCTGTTTCGATCCGCTTATCGGATCCGTTGTTCCTGTGATCTTGCTGTGTGACATGATCTCGCCCCTCCGAAAAATTGATTTACCAATTTATATGCAGTTACCTCACGGTATATGTTTTTGCATTGATTTGTGACAATCCTACAATCTGAGCTGTGCGTGCACCGCTTGGTTTGTTGCAGCTGCACAACATTTCAAATTGCATATTGATTATTCGCTCGGTTTTAGGTATAATATATAGTATATGTCTGATCTCAGAAAGGATTTTTATGATGTTGAAAGAGAGAGAGAACGATACGGAGATAGTAACTCCGAAAGAAGACGAAAAAAAGCTTCTTGAGGAGCTTTATGACAGCTGCCTCAGCGAGGGCAGGATAGACCCGTCGCTCTATGTTGAATACGACGTTAAGCGCGGTCTTCGTGACAGCAACGGTAAGGGCGTGCTTACCGGACTTACCGAGATCTCCGATGTGGTTTCGTACGATATTATAGATGGCAAGAAGATACCATGTGACGGGCGGCTTTACTACCATAACTACAACATCGTGGATATGGTGAAGGGGTTTGAGGGCAGGAGACACAACTTCGAGGAGACAACATACCTGCTTCTCTTCGGGTCGCTTCCCAACGCCGATCAGCTCAGACGCTTCGACAAGCTCATAAGCGCGTATCAGAACCTTTCCAACAACTTTACCCGCGATGTCATCATGAAAGCGCCCAGCTCAAACATCATGAACGCGCTCCAGAAGAGCATTCTGACCCTGTATTCATACGACGACGACCCCGAGGACATCTCCGCGCCGAATGTGCTGCGTCAGTCTATACAGATCATCGCGAAGATGCCGCTCATTTCCGTGTACGCTTATTGTGCTTACCGCCATTTCAAGCTGCACGAGAGCCTTATGATACGCAATCCGCGTCCGGATTACTCCACCGCGGAGAACATCCTTTATATGCTGCGCGACAACGGAGAGTTCACCGAGCTCGAAGCGGCTGTGCTCGATATCGCGCTCGTTATCCACGCGGAGCACGGCGGCGGTAACAACTCCACTTTCACCACCCATGTCGTGACATCTTCCGGTACCGATACATATTCCGCTGTGGCAGCCGCCATAGCTTCCCTCAAAGGCTTCCGTCACGGCGGCGCAAACCTCAAGACAAAGCATATGCTTGAAGATATAAAGACCCACGTTCTTGACTGGAACAGTGAGACTGCAATAAGAGAATACATCGAGAAGATCGTTGACAAGAAAGCTTTCGACGGCACCGGCCTTGTGTACGGCATAGGCCACGCGGTATATACCTGCTCAGACCCGAGAGAGATCATTCTCAAGGATTATGCCAAGAGACTCGCGGCAGAGAAGGGAAGAATGGCGGAATTCAAGTTCTACGACCGCGTTGAGAAGGTCGCAAAGCAGGTCATAGCCGAAAAACGTCACCTGTTCAAGCCGATCTGCGCGAACGTCGATTTCTACAGCGGCTTCGTGTATGATATGCTCCGTATCCCGGAGGAGCTTTTTACGCCTATATTTGCAATATCGCGTATCTCCGGCTGGTCGGCGCACAGGCTCGAAGAGATAATCAATAACGGGAAGATAATCCGCCCCGCGTACAAGTACGTTGCGGAGCATCTCGATTATGTCCCGCTCGAAGAAAGATGACCTGATGAACTATATCATATTTGACCTTGAATGGAACCAGCCCGTGAACGGGGAGAAGTCCGAAAAGCTCCCACACGGCGAGATAATTCAGATAGGCTTCCTGGTGCTCGGAGAGACGTATGAAGTGACCGCCCGCGGCGAGATCATGATAAAGCCGTCGGTCTATGTCACGATGAACCCGTATGTGAGCACGCTGACCGGGATAAAGCAGTCCGACGTAGATGCCGGAACTCCGTTTCCCGAGGCTTTCGCCGGAATGTCGCAGTACTTTACCGACGATACGGCGCTCATAACCTGGGGCGACGATGATATGCCGATACTCCGGGAGAATATGCGTTTTCACGGCATGGATACGGACTCTTTGCCTGTGCATTACAATCTTCAGCGCATTTTCGCTTCACAGACAGCGTCTCACCTGCGGCAGACCGGGCTGAAGACCGCGCTTGAGGCTCTCGGTATATCCGATGAGATAAAGGCGCATGACGCGCTCAACGACGCGTATATGACATACCTTATATCAAAGAAGCTGGACATGAAGCTCGGGATAGCGAACTATGCCTGCTTTTCCGAGGAGATCGGCAGGAACAGTCCGCCCTGGGAGGCAGTAAAACCGTTGTTCACGGCGAAAGCCGCGTTCAGCAGGAACCCGAGCGCTATGAGCGATGCCTGCAGGAAGATGCACTTCTGCTGTCCGTGGTGCGGCATGGATTTCTGCGGCACCGAGCCTGTGCGTCAGGGAAAAACGTCCTTTGTCGGCGTGGGTGAATGTGAGGATAAGGGACCGCTTTTCTTCCGCTATTCTCTCAAGGACGGATATATCAGGATCTCCGCCTTCGAGATGAACAGCGAGTTTGAGAACATATACAACGGCAGGCTCAAAAGCCGCGAAAAACGCGAGAAACGCAGGGAGCTCTACCGTCAGACTGCAATAAAGCGGCGCAGGAGCAAAAAAGAGACCGATGACTGATATATACGGACTGACATTTGAAAAGCTCGGTGCGGTGCTTGAAAGCATAGGCGAAAAGCCGTCCCGCGCGGGTCTTATATTCCCGGCGGTCTATAATGAGCATACCGGATTTGATGCGCTGCCGTTCAGGGAAGAGACACTTGCACGGCTTCGTGAGAACTTCACGTTCGGACGGCTGAAATGTCTCGATACTGCAGTTTCCGGAACTGCGGACAAGTACCTCTGGGAGCTTTCCGACGGCTGCACGGTGGAATCTGTGCTTATGAAACACGAATTCGGGTATAATGTATGCGTATCCACCCAGGTGGGCTGCAATATGGGCTGTAAATTCTGCGTAAGCGGGCGGCTCAGGCGGCGTCGGGATCTTACCGCGGCTGAGATGACGGAACAGGTGCTCGGTATCGGTGAGCTTTCCGGCTGCAGGATAGACGGGATCTCGATAATGGGCATCGGCGAGCCTATGGAGAACCTTGCGAATGTGCTTGACTTCATAGGTATCATGACACACCCGAAGGGTCCCGCTTTCGGGATAAAACACATCACACTCTCCACTTGCGGCGTTGTGCCGGGGATATATGAGCTTGCGGACAGTGAAAACGCGGTGAACCTCGCGATAAGCCTTCATGCACCGAATGACGGGCTTCGCGGGAGTATAATGCCGATAGCGCGCAAATATCCGCTTCCGGAAGTTATGAAAGCCGCGCGGTATTACTCCGAAAAGCTGAACCGGCGCGTTACCCTCGAATATGTGATGCTGGACGGAGTGAATGACAGTGATGAGTACGCCGTTCAGCTCGCGGAGCTTATCGGGGATATGAACGCTTATGTGAACATTATCCGTTACAATTCCGCACCGGAAAGCGAATTCCGCTGCAGTCCCCACGAGCGTATAATGGGATTTTATGATGTGCTGAAAAAGCGCGGGGTCGGTGTGACTATGCGGCGCTCTCTCGGGGATTCGATAAACGCCGCCTGCGGCCAGCTTTCCGCGTCGGCTGACGGGCGCGACGGCGGGCGCGTCGGAGCCTCCGATTCCGTCTGTAACGCTGTGTGAGCGGCAAGTCACTGCCTCGCAGGGCGCGGCTTACCAACTGTACAGCATAACATAAGGATCCGCGCCCGATGTCGCGCCAATTCTGATTTATATTAAAATATCAACCCGATGATATAACAAAGCTGTTTTATATACCAAAATACAGAAAAGGAGATACAAAATGCTTGAACTAAAAAACGTTTCATTCGACGCACAGGGCGACAATGGTAAAGTCGAGATCGTCCGCGACATCTCGCTCACTGTGCCGGACAACAAATTCATTGTGATAACCGGTCCGAACGGCGGCGGTAAATCCACACTCGCGAAACTTATCGCGGGTATCGAGAAAAACACTGCCGGTAAGATCATCTTCAACGGCGAGGATATCACCGAAAAGAACATCACTGAACGCGCCCGTCTCGGCATAGGCTTCGCGTTCCAGCAGCCCGTGCGCTTCAAGGGACTTACCGTGCTCGACCTGCTCCGTATTGCGGCAGGCAAGCCGATAAAGATCGACAAGGCGTGCGAATACCTTTCGGAGGTGGGACTCTGCGCGAAGGATTACATCAACCGCGAAGTGAATGCGTCACTTTCCGGCGGTGAGCTCAAACGTATCGAGATCGCCACCGTGCTTGCAAGAGATGTGAAACTTGCACTTTTCGACGAGCCGGAGGCCGGTATCGACCTCTGGAGCTTCAAGAACCTTATCCGCATTTTCGAGAATATGCAGCAGTCCGACAAGCAGCGCACGATCGTTGTGATCTCGCACCAGGAGCGTATCCTCAACATCGCCGACGAGATCATCGTGCTCGCGGAAGGAAAGGTCGTAAAGCAGGGCAGCAAGGAAGAGATACTTCCGGAGATAATCGGTACCAAATATGCGGCAGGAGCTTGCTACAAGCTGGAAGGAGCTGAGGAAAATGCTTAAGATGGACGCGATTCAGATGCAGCTCATACGCGAGATCGCAGATCTTCACGATGTTCCCGAGGGAGCGTATAATTTCCGCGCCAACGGCGAATCCGTGGGGAGAAATACGACTGCAAACATAGATATAAAGTCAAAGATAGAGGGAAGCGGCATTGATATCCGTATCAAGGACGGCACTAAGAATGAGAGCGTGCATATCCCTGTCGTGCTCAGCGAAAGCGGACTTAAAGAGACAGTCTATAATGACTTTTTTATAGGTGAGAACTGTGATGTGCTCATAGTCGCGGGCTGCGGCATAGATAACTGCGGCCAGCAGGATTCGGAGCATGACGGTATTCACCGCTTCTATGTCGGCAAAAACTCGAAGGTGCGCTATGTAGAGAAGCACTACGGCTCCGGCGACGGCAACGGCAAGCGCATTCTAAACCCGGTGACCGAGGTATATATGGAAGAGGGAAGCACCATGGAAATGGAAATGGCGCAGATCAAAGGCGTCGATTCCACCGAGCGTGCTACTGTCGCGGAACTCAAAAAGGACGCAAAACTCGTTGTTCGCGAAAGGCTTATGACCCACGGCTCACAGACTGCGATCAGCACCTACAAGGTCTCCCTGAACGAAGACGGCTCCAGCGCGGACGTTGTCTCCCGCTCGGTGGCGCGTGATACGTCCTACCAGAAGTTCGACGCCTGCATCATCGGAAACGCTGCCTGCAGCGGGCATACGGAGTGCGATTCAATAATCATGGATAAGGGTCGCATACTCGCTCTTCCGGCTCTCGAAGCCAACAGCGTCGATGCAGCGCTCGTTCATGAGGCTGCAATAGGCAAGATAGCCGGCGAACAGCTCATAAAGCTCATGACCCTCGGACTTACCGAATCCGAGGCCGAAGAACAGATAATCAACGGCTTCCTCAAATAAGCCTTAAAGCTCCCAAAAAACAAACACGGCGGTGCATATAAACACCGCCGCGTCATTTTACGCAGAGATAACTGTTATGATTCTGTCTCAAGCAGCTCGTTGTGCTTGAAGAACAGTGAGATGCTCCACAAAGCGGAAAGAGCTACAAGGACGTACACGATCCTGCTTATAACGCTTTCGGAACCGCCGCAGAGCCATGCAACAAGGTCAAACTCGAAAAGTCCCACAAGTCCCCAGTTGAGTCCGCCTACGACAAGAAGGAAAAGCGCAATTCTATCGATTATCCTCATATTATCAAGTTCCTTTGCTGTTTTTGCCGCCGTCGCACACCTAAGTACACGAAAAAAGCGGCTGAGAGTATTATGCACCGCTATGTCCGGCATATTCATGTATTTTGAACAATTTCCCTTGTTGAAAAATGTAAATTTCGCTTTTTTCAAAAAATTTCCGAAAACCTATTGACAAATCAAAGGTTTTGTATTATAATGTAATAGTCGCTTGAATATGTGGGAGTTTAGCTCAGCTGGGAGAGCATCTGCCTTACAAGCAGAGGGTCACAGGTTCGAGCCCTGTAACTCCCACCACACAAGTGATTTTTTTCAAGATACGGCCCGGTAGTTCAGCTGGTTAGAACGCTAGCCTGTCACGCTAGAGGTCATGGGTTCGAGCCCCATTCGGGTCGCCACGGCAACCGCCGTTTTCTGTTTCGGATCTGGTCGTTTATGCAGACTTCCTGTCTGTCCGGAAATAATATGGCTGTGTATGCAGCGGCACATAGATCTGCGGATTTAGCTCATCTGGTAGAGCGCCACCTTGCCAAGGTGGAGGTAGCGAGTTCGAGCCTCGTAATCCGCTCCAAAGCCCTTGCAAAAGCGGGGGCAATGCTTTTATTTTTGCAAAAATGTTCGCGTTCTGCAAAAGTAAAAGCTATGGCGCTATAGCCAAGTGGTAAGGCGTGGGTCTGCAACACCCTGATCCCCAGTTCAAATCTGGGTGGCGCCTCCAGCCCGCGACGGCGGGCGGCGAATCCCGTCTCGTGTTTATCCGAGGCGGGATATTTTTCTGCCTCGCTGTCCAGAGTTATCAAAAAAATCTAAAGCGTTCGACAGAGACAGTCCGCAGCGGCGGGCGGCGAAACCGTATGTTACTTCGGTAGCATAAGGTATTTTTTTGACCCGCTGTCCGGAGTATTCGGAAAGTAAAAACATTCGGAATGAAATTCTCCGTTCTTGTTATCATGGGGCATTAGCGCAGTTGGGAGCGCACAACACTGGCAGTGTTGGGGTCAGGGGTTCGAATCCCCTATGCTCCACCAGCCCGCCGACGGGCGGGGGCGAATCCGTATGGCAGTTATCTGCTATACGGTATTTTTCTGCCTCGCAGTCCGGAGTTATCAAAAAATCTAAAGTGTTCGGCAGAGACAGGCGCGACGGCGCCACCGAATCCGCCTATGGTTATCTGTAGGCGGGTTATTTTTCGCCCGTATCACTCAAGTCCTACAAAAATCTAAAGTGTTCGGCAGAGACAGGCGCGACGGCGCCACCGAATCCGCCTATGGTTATCTGTAGGCGGGTTATTTTTCGCCCGTATCACACAAGTCCTACAAAAATCTAAAGCGTTCGGCAGAGACAGGCGCGACGGTGCCCGCCTACCATAGCTTACAAGGACGCAAACCAGCCGAATGAATATGATGTAGTCCGGCTGGTTTTGTTTGTAATTTATGAGAATAATTGACTGATTGAAAAAATTATGATATAAAATTGTTACAGTATTTAAGCAATACCGCACAAATAGGCGCACACAATCTTTGTATCGCTGCTTATTGCTCTTGCTTGCATATTATTCGGGCATACTGCAAAAAAATTTCCTGACCTGTTTAATTTTCTGAGCCTTCAATAAAGCTGTTCTGTTTTCTGGGGAATACCGATGTGTTTATTGATTTTTTTCTTCGGTGATGATGTCGGAAACGGCGGGTATCTGACCGATGACCGACGCTATTTGTGCGCCGAGCGCCCTGCATCTGAACAGAAGGTCTTCCAGCTCATTGTTGAGAGTGTCCGCGTCACCGTTCATGCCGGCGTTTTCAAGCTTACGCGCAGCTCTTCGTATCTGCTCCGCTCCCACGGTGCGGGAAGCGCCTTTGAGGCTGTGGAGCATGACCGCGGTATTTGCGATATCTCCGGCAAGCCAGTAGTCCGTAAGTTTGTCCAGATGACCGGTCATCATATCGGAATATGCCCGGAGCAGCTCCAGATACATCTCTTCGGAGCCGGCATTGTTTATACCTGCCACTGCGTCCAGTTCTATGATGTTGAACACGGCGTCGGGGATCACCGATCTCGGCGGAGCCTTCGGCTTCACTGATGCTGTTGCCCTGAGTTTTTCCGGCGGCAGGTATTCACAGATCATCTCTTCAAGCTTTGCTGATTCTATCGGCTTGGTGAGATAGTCATTGAAGCCGGCTTCTATGTATTTTTCACGGGCGCCGGAAATAGCGTTCGCGGTAAGGCAGATCATCGGCGTGTCACGATTGGGGCAGCTTTCGGCGGCGCGTATCTCATGGAGTGTCTCGATACCGTCTTTCTGCGGCATCATATGGTCGAGGAAGATGATATCGTACTTGTTCCTGAGGGCGAGCAGTATTCCGTCATCACCGCTCTCCGCCGTGTCTATCTTTACCTTCGTGCTCTTCAGCAGGCTCGTGAATACCAGAAGGTTCATGACTGTATCGTCCACCACAAGAATGTGAGCGTCGGGAGCGGTGAACTTCTCATGATATTTCTTGCGGGAGGAGATGGAGTTTTTGTGCGCTTCCTCGTAGTTGCCGAGCTCGTCCCATTTGCGCACCCGCTGTCTGAGAGTGAAGCCGAATACCGAGCCTTCTCCGTAAACGCTTGATACTTCGAGACGGCTGTTCATCATGGAAAGGAGGCTCTGGGTAATGGACATACCGAGACCTGTGCCCTCGATAGTGCGGTTGCGTTCTTCCTCTATGCGCTCGAACTTTGAGAAAAGCTTCGCCATATCTTCCTGCTTTATTCCGATACCAGTATCCCTGACCGCCACCTTCATGTCGATAAAGTCCGGATCGTCGGCTGCCTTTTCATATGTAACGCTGAATGTGACGTTGCCCTTTTCGGTGTATTTTGCAGCGTTGGTGAGGATATTTGTGATGATCTGTTTTATGCGCACCTCGTCACCGTGGAGAAGATGCGGCATTTTGCTGTCGAAGTCGGTTATGAGCATGAGTCCCTTGTTGTCGAGACGGGTCTGGATCATGTTCACAAGGTCGCTCAGCACAGTTGCAAGATCGTAATCTACGGGGATTATCTCCATTTTCCCGGCTTCTATCTTCGAGAAGTCGAGGATATCATTAATAAGCCCGAGGAGGGTATTTCCCGCGGTGCGTATGCTCTCGGAGTAGGAGATGACAGCGGGGTCGCTGCACTCGCGTAGGATCATTTCATTCATGCCGAGCACAGCGTTGATCGGCGTTCTTATCTCATGGGACATATTTGACAGGAACGATGATTTTGCTTCGTTTGCAGCTACCGCTCTTTCGGAGATATCAATGAGTTTTTCGCGGTCTTTCTTTTCCTTGTCGATATCCTCGGCCACCAGCAGAACATGGCGGAGCTTTCCGTCCTGTGAGCGCTCGGACGCGATGAAACGCGCTCTTCGCCATGTTTTTTCATTGCTCAGATACTCGATCGTGATCGTTCTTGTGTCTTTGAGCCGCACATCGAGCGTGCTCAGATCCATGAACTCGTGCACCGCGGCTTCGGCGGACTTGTCTATGATGCTGTCCATTACCTTCAGAAGCATATGCTGTGCGTTGCTGTAGTTCTGACCTATGAGATCTATGACACGGCTGTTTGTGGCACGGACTTCGCTGAAAGTATCGTTCGTCAGGTCAAAATCGTATGCGGACATATAAATGCTCGCGATAGAGGACATCTGGTTGTTGAGTTTGTCCGCCACGGCGGAGAGCCGGTCTCTTTCTTTCTTTTCCGCGTCTATGTTTTCGAGCATCCACAGAACGTGTTTTACCTTTCCGTTCCCGTCGCGCTCGGACACGACGTATCTGCCTCTTACCCAGATGTTGCCGTAGCTCAGGTATTCC
>JAGBMA010000160.1 GCA_017635095.1 Ruminiclostridium sp.
CTTTGAAAAGAGAAAATGAGATAGCTGCGTCGGATACAAGGAAAGCCGACGAAGCCGGGCTGGCGCCCGGTTAGGAGGTTTGACGCAGTAGACGGCGTGGCTAGCTCTTTTTCTCTCAAATTGGGTTTTTAGAGGTTCCCTGAGGTTTACGGTGTCCAGCCCGCCTCGGAAGCGTAGCTATAGACTATGCCGGAGGAAACGGGGGTGATGCCCTTTGCAGCGAAAAGCTCGGAGACGGTAACAAACTCGAAGCCCTGCTCAAGCATGATCGGGATCGCCTGACGCACGGCTTCAACGGTCTTTTCGTTGTCGGGCTGGTCGTGGAGCAGTATGATGCAGCCCTCGGGGCACTTCTCGGTAAGGAACTTCACACGGCGTTCCGTGCTCACCGAGTCGTCCCAGTCGTTACAGCCGAGACCGGAAATAAACGGAAGGTCTATGCAGTCAAACATGGTCTCGTTGAAAGCTATATAGGGCGGGCGGAAGAAGTGCGGCTCCTCACCGGTGTACTCCACGATAAGGTCGGAGGTACGCTTCATTTCGTCCGTTATCTGATCCGCGGTCATTTCATTCATGTAGCTGTGGGTGAAGCTGTGACTGTTGATCTCACAGCCGAGAGCGTGGGCACGCTGCATGGAAACTGCGGATTCGGGGGTTATGTTCTGACCTATGACGAAGAACGAAGCCTTGATACCGTATTCCTCGATTATGTCAAGTATCTCACAGGTTGCCTTTGTGTTGGGACCGTCATCGAATGTAAGAGCAATGACCTTTTTTCCTGCAAGTTCTTCTGCTGATCTCACTTCGTTCACTCCTTTGGGGTAGGTGGTTTCTGATGCGGCAGTTTCGGCCGGGGCGGTGGTAGTTTCCGGTTTGTCGGCAGGAGGTTTGCCGCTGCAGCAGGAAAAGAATACTGCCGCAATAAGCGCGGCAGCTATTTTCACATAATTTGTCATATCGCACCGTGCTTGTTGAATTCCTCAACAAGCCTTTCTTTAAGAGCAGAGTAGTACAGCGGAAAAAGCGCGTCCGCACAGCCGAGCAGAAACATATTGCGGTTGTTGATGGCGGCAGTTTCCCGTCCGTAGGTATATATCCAGCTTCTGAACCATTCCGTATCGTATGAAGGTTCGGGCTTTTTTGTCTTTGCAAGCCACGAAACAGACTTGAAGCTCTCGACAACGATGCCGTCGGGATTGGCAAAGCCGTATTCTTCAAGTATATCGTACATCTGCTTTATCTGCGGTTCTTTTATGTAGCTTTCCGGAGCCTCACGGCGCGCAAAAGGAATGCGTATCGCGAAGCTGTAGCGGATAACGTCGAGGACTTCGCGGAACTTTTCTCCGCCGAGCTCTCCGAGCTTCTGCTTATCGAAAGTGAAACCGAGATTGCGGAAACAGTTCGGGTCGGTGATATTACTCAGACCGACGCGGAATATGTCCTTGACGTTCACATTGTAAAAATCCTCGTCCGAAATGAGGTAGCAGCACTGGAGCGCCGCGAAAAGAGACTCGGAGGTATTGTCTATAATGTCCGCAAATCGTTGTGCGATCTCGTCTGCCAACTCTGTTCACACTCCTTTGGTTCAGTTGCTCTCTATGCCGTAGGTGAGCTTCTCGTAATCCGGAACGGGCATGGGTCTTGCAAAATAGAAGCCCTGCACCATATCACAACCGAGCTTCGTGAGCAGATCTACCTGCACCTGAGTCTCGACACCCTCGCAGATCGTTTCTATGCGGAGAGATCCCGCGAGCATTACGAGACAGGCGATAACAAGGCTTGCGTTCTCGTTTTCATCAGCCTTTTCGGTAAGGAACGAACGGTCTATCTTGATAACGTCAACAGGCATATCTTTCAGCATATTGAGTGAAGAGTAACCCGTACCGAAATCGTCTATGGAAACATGGAACCCATAGCTCTTTATTTCGCGGAAGATGTCACAAAGCACGACCATATCCTCGTAAGCTGCGCTTTCGGTGATCTCGATCTCGATGTACTTAGTTTCGAGATCGTACTTTGCGCATATCGCCGCAAGTTCCGCCACAAATCCGGTCTTGTGGATATGCAGACGGGACATATTTACGGAGATGATCTTAGGGGTGAAGCCGAGGCTTATGTACTTCTTCTGCAGCTTACAGACCTCTTCAAACATATAGTAGTCTATCTTTGTGACAAAACCGTTGCGCTCAAAAAGCGGGATAAAATCGCCGGGCGGGATTATCTTTCCGTCGTGCTTCCAGCGCACGAGCGCTTCCGCGCCGACAACCTCGTTCGTAGTACCGAGACTGAACTTGGGCTGGAGATAAACGAGGAACTCGCCGAGAGCGAGCGCGTCCTCCATGATATCCTCTATCTTCTTTTCACGCCTTATCTTCTCGATCATTGAGTTGTCGAAGAATATGAAGGTGCTGTCTTTCGCGTTCTTTATGGACTCTCTTGCAAGATCGGCTCTGTCCGCCGCAACGCGGGAACGGATATGAGGATCGTCGATTATATAGATACCTATGGAAACGTTGAGCTTTATCTCATTTATCTGATATTCGACATCGGACATGATGTTCTTTGCAAGTTCGATAAGCCTGCTCTTTTCGTTGAACTCGGCGAGTATATAGAACAGATCGCCTGAGCTTCGGGCGAAGAAGTCGTTCTTACCGAGGTTGCGCTTAATGATATCCGAAAGTCTTCTGATGATGTCATTGCCGCCTTCAAAGCCGAAGGTGTCGTTTACTGTCTTGAACTTGTCTATATCGAGGGAGATGAGCGCGTGACCGGAAGCCGT
The DNA here is from genome assembly GCA_017635095.1 of Ruminiclostridium sp. GTDB lineage: Bacteria > Bacillota > Clostridia > Oscillospirales > Ruminococcaceae > Ruminiclostridium_E. Next base: position 2,780 of record JAGBMA010000160.1, read on the forward strand.
GTTCTTCATTGCCATGGCGTAATTCTCACGGAACTTCTCTATGGTGTCGTGACCGGTGATGCTGTCGGTGTAGATGCGGTCAAGACCGGCTTCTATCGTCTCGGAGACTTCGTTGGTTATCCTTGAGATCCTTATCGAAGTCACAAGTATGGATATGAGCAGCAGCACGGACATGAGCAGGATAAGTCCTGCGGTAAAGGTAATGAGGGTGCCGAAAGTCGAATAAACGCTGTCCGACGGGACGATAACGGCGAAAGTCCATTCAAACCCGGGGATATCCGCGAAAGCCGCCATATAATCCGCGCCGCCGACATTTATGCGTCTGAGCGCCGCAGCGGACTTCCTGTTGAGCATGAAGCTTACATCATTTGCCGTTACGGTGTCGTTTATTGCAGAAACTATATTGTCGCTTTTCCCGAGTCCGAGCTTGTTTCCGTCCGAGCAATATACCACATCGCCGTAGGGATCGAAAATGAAGAAGCATTCCGAGTCGCCTGCAACATCGAGAGTGACAACATCGGAGAACCTGAAAGGAGTGTGGTCTCCCGTGAGAACGCCCACGAGGGTACCGTCCGCAAGGGTAACGGGCACGCTGAACATATCAGCCGCAGCTCCGTCGAAGTCACACTTCATATTTGCCGCCACGGAAGACTTTCCGGAAAGACCGTCCTGGATAAACTTACGGTAGGAGTAGTTTGACGAACTGCCGCAGCTGCTGAACGTAATGCCGGAAGTATTGGTGAAACCGATATGGCGGAAATCGCCGTTCCCGCATATAGAAACACAGGTATCCGAAACGAGGGCTTCATCTTCAAGGTCTATCTTGGTGAACTCGGACGCCGCGGCATCAAGATACGACATTTTGTTGCCGAACCACACACTCACGGCGGAAGAGTTTGCGTAAGCCGCATCTCTGACCTCTGCTTCTGCTCTTTCGTTGACGAGCTTCGCTGCCATCGGGACATAAACGATAAGAAGCACAAGAATGGATATGACAACAAACACAAACACACCGGTGAAAAAGTACCCGGTGTTTTTTAGTTTTTCATTTATTCTGAGCTTGTTAAGTTCCATGCTGCCTCGCTCCTTTCACGCGAAGTCGGGCGCACCCACGGCCGGTCAATGCAGTAAAGCGGGAAAGAGCCGGACCGCAGTTCTTTTCAAAGAAAAACCAGGCACCGTGCGGAAAGATCGCGCGGTGCCGTATCATCAGCCCTGAAGAAGACCCACTATCTTATCCGAAAGCTCTGCAAACGGTTCTTTGAACCAGTCGCCGTTAACGTGCTTGATGATGATGGTATCATCTTCGGCAATGCCGAGCTTTTCCATATTGATCGAGAAATCGGTGAGCAGGTAAAACTGCCACTTATAGACATCTCTCTGGAGCGCGATCATCTCGCGGAGCTTCTCGTAAGTGCAGCTCTTGCTCGCATTGTCACGGCCGAACACAACGATAGTCACGATTATCTTCGAGGGCCTTTCTTCCTCGGGGGTGTTCGTGAGACGCACACCGATATCGTCCATCATCTTGGAAGTCTTGTCAAGCATGGAGCAGGCGCCGGTAGAAGTCGCACTGATCCCGAACTTGGGGAGCTTCACCTTATCTATCGGCTGGTTCACGATCTTGATCTCCTCGCCCTCGTTGAAAGAGATAGCGGAGACCCTGAGTTCCTTTTTGGTCTTTTTCACCTCAGAAACAAACTGCTTGAGTGCCTTGGAGGCTTCGTCACCGTGCCCCGGGGGGATCAGTGCGTAATCGAAAGCAAATAAAAGCTGAGTAAGGTTATCTTTCATATTCATTTCCTCCTGCCGGATCTGTTTTACACCAGTCGGTGTGTTTCTCTATTTTTTCAATGCATATCAAGCTGATATTATTATACCACCTGTTTGCCGAAAAATCAATAGCCCGCGACAAATTATTTTGCATATTTTTACAGTTTTTCAGTACATGAAGCAAAAAAACTCCCCATACACGGGGAGTGTGTATGGGGCGAAAAAATAAAGGAGATAAGTTATGAAAAAAATGAAATGATGCAAGTTAAGTAGAAGTAAAACCGATGACCGCTACTTTAGTCATCTTCTATATTATATCACTGTGCGGCAACGTTTGCAATAGTAAATATATATAAACTTTGCGTTTTATGTTTGTGCACAGTGATACAAAAGAAGCGGGATTTGCTGCGTTTTTTGTGCATTATCCCTCATACTCGCTGAATTTCGGAGCATTTGCGATAACGTCGGCTTCAAGGTTGGAAGGAAGCTGTTCATAGCGCGCAAATTCCATAGTAAACCAGCCCATACCCTTCGTCATCTGCCTGATGACGGTAGCGAGGTCGCCGGTCTCAGCCATAGGAAGCTCTGCGTCAACTTCGGTCATGCCGTCGCCGACAGGGTTCATTCCAAGTACCGCACCGCGGCGCTTGTTCACGATGCCCATAACGTCACCGGTATTGTCGTCCGGGACAGTGAACTTCATGAGCTCGATCGGTTCGAGAAGGCAGGGAGAAGCCTGTGCCAGACCGTTCTTGTACGCGATGTGAGCCGCCATTTTGAACGCCTGCTCCGAGCTGTCAACGGGGTGATAGGAACCGTCGAAGAGAGTTGCTTTGAGGCGTACTACCGGATAGCCTGCAAGAACGCCGTGAACTATGCTTTCCTGAAGTCCCTTTTCGACTGCGGGGAAGAAGTTCTTCGGCACGCTGCCGCCGAATACGCGCTCCTCGAAGATGAGCTGATCTTCGCTGTGGGGCTCGAATTCGATCTTTACATGACCGTACTGACCGTGGCCGCCGGACTGTTTCTTGTGCTTGCCCTCGACGGAAACTTTCTTGCGGATAGCCTCTCTGTATGCGATGATCGGATCGCTGAGCACGACGTCAACACCGAACTTGTTCTTGAGCTTCTGAACAGCGGAGTCTATATGCTGTTCGCCGAGACCGCCGAGGATACGCTGATGCGTCTCGTGGTTATGGACATAGCTGAGGGTATGGTCTTCTTCGAGCAGTCTTCTGATACCGCTGCTGATCTTGCCTTCGTCGTTCTTGTCCTTGGCCGCGACAGCCTTGAAGAAGCACGGTACAGGGAATTCGATAGGCGAGAGGGAGATGATATTTGACGAATCACAGAGAGTATCGCCTGTATCCGCGTTGAGCTTCGTCAGCGCGACTATATCGCCCGCGTAAGCTTCGATCATTTCTTCCTGCCTCTTTCCCTTGAGAGCGAGCATCTTTCCGAACTTCTCGGCCTCACCAGTGCGGGAGTTCACAATATCCACCTTTGCGGTGAGAACGCCGGCAACTATCTTCACGAAGCTGAGCTTGCCGACAAACGGATCGGCGAGTGTCTTGAACACGAATGCGGCGAGGGGCATTTCCTCGTTGTAGTCTATGATCTCGTCCTTTCTCTCATCGGGGGACGGGAGCATATATATCATGGTATCGAGTATCTTGTCGATACCCTCAAGCTTTTCTGCCGAGCAGCATACCACGGGTGTGATTATACCCTGGTCAACGCCGTCGTGCAGACCCTTGATGATCTCGGCTTCGGTGAAATCCTCACCCTCGTTCTCGAAGAACTTCATCATGAGCTCTTCATCAGTCTCGGCGATAGCCTCCGCCATAGCTGCACGAAGACCCTTTATGCGGTTTTCGGACGCGGGTATCTCAACTTCCTTCGCCTTGCCGTTCTCATAAGCGTAAGCCTTCATCTCCAGCAGGTTGATGTAGCACTCCACCTTGCCGAATTTATCGAAAGGAACGATTATCGGGCAAACGGAAGGTCCGAAGTTTGCCTTGAGGTCTTCAAGCACGCGGTAGAAGCTTGAATTTTCTTCATCGAGCTTGGTAACAACGAACATCGTAGCTTTGCCGAGCTTCTTTGCTTCTCTGTAAGCCTTTATGGTGCCGACCTGAACGCCGTCCTTTGCGGAGAGCTCGATAACAGCAGTCTCAGCGGCTCTGATACCCTCGTACATTCCGCCTATGAAGTCGAACTGACCGGGAGTGTCGATTATATTGAGCTTAACATCCTTCCATTCCGCATATGCGAGGGAGGTGTTGAGCGAGACCTTTCTCTTGATTTCATCGGGGTCATAATCGCTCACAGTGTTTCCGTCGGCGATCTTTCCCATTCTGTCGATGCCGCCGCTTGCAAAAAGGATAGCTTCCGTAAGAGATGTCTTTCCGCTTCCGCCATGACCTGCGAGTGCTATATTTCTGATATTTTTGCATTTATAGGTTTTCATTATGTAACCCCCTGAAAAATTAATGAATAGTGAATAATGAACAAATAATAGCTGAGTTGTACTTCCGGTGCTTTCCGGAGTGATTTTATCACACTATTGCTTCATCGTCCAATCTATTAACAATTATTATACACTATTTTTTCAAAAAAATCTATAGTTTTTTTGTGAATAAACAATTACGAGCGTAGAAATACGAGGTGCATTTTTATGCAATTTGCACACGATTCGGTTTTTTGCAAACAAAAAATGCGCAGTACGGGGCTGCGCACCGAAAAATAACATGGTATCGTCCGACGGAAAAGCATATTTGCAGCGGCGACCAGCCGTCATTCCTCCTCATCCTCGGCGTATTCGAGAATGTCTCCGGGCTGACAGTGAAGCGCCCTACAGATAGCGTTGAGCGTCGAGAAACGCACCGCGCTCACCTTTCCGGTCTTGAGCTTCGAGAGATTGACGTTAGCCACGCCCACCTTTTCGGAAAGCTCGTTGAGCGACATCTTCCGGTCAGCCATGACCCTGTCGAGCCGTAGAATAATTGCCATATCGCACCGCCTTTACAGAGTTTCGTCCGATTCCTGCTGGAGTTTACAGCCGTAACCGAATATGTAGGAAAGCGCCTTGAACACCAGTCCGAGGAATACGCCGCCAAGCATGATGACTCCCGCAGAGTTTGAGGTCTTGTCCGGAAGGTCGGTAAAGATACATATAATCTGGTTTACGAACTGCGGTAATGCAAAAATTACGCCGCATACCATTACCGCATCAGATAAGCCCTTCATTTTGTCGGCAATACTGTATCTGAACGGTGTATCGCCATTTTCTATCTCTTTGAACAGCCTTGTCACGAAATTAGAAACAACTATTGCTGCGGCAGCCTGAAACGGCAGAAATATCAGCTTCACCCAGAACAGCAGCGACGTGTCTATGCCGTCGTCGGAAACCGAGGGAATAGTTTCCACCACCATAAGCAGTATGAGCGCTATAGCGAAGCACACCGCCTCAATGCGTACTATCTCACTCGTCTTTTTTAGATACTGTTTTTCCTGTTCAAGTGTTCTTTCATTTACATCAACTGTTTTCATAACAATTCCTTTCCAATGGTTTCTGAAATTCTTCTGTAAGCTTACTGTGAACATATTATAACACGCAATTTTATGTTTGTCAACAGTTTTTTAATGTTTATCGTTAAATATTTTATTTTTGCAGTATAAGCATGATGTTTTTCGTATAATTTTATAAAAACGTTGACTATTTTTATAAATAATGGTATAATATTAAAGATTATTTTTTACGGAGGTAAAACACAATGGTAGTAACAAAAGACACACTCATAGGCGAGATCTTACAGGAAAACGCGGAAGCAGCGGCTCCCTACTTCTTCGAGATAGGTATGCACTGCCTCGGCTGCCCCGCATCTATCGGCGAGACTATCGAGGAGGCCTGCATGGTGCACGGAGCGGACGTTGACGAGCTTCTCGACAACCTCAACAAAGCCCTCGCATAAGTGATAAAGCTTGACGAAAGACTCGCTGCGGCAGCTTCATTCGTCCGCACAGACCGCCGGATATGCGACGTAGGCACCGACCACGCCCTGCTCCCGTGCTTTCTTTGTGAACAGGGCGCAATGTCGGTCATAGCGTCGGACGTGAACGCGAACCCCCTTGAAGCAGCCCGCGCCAACATCGAAAAATATGGTTTTTCCGACCGTATCACGCTCCTGCAGTCCGACGGGCTGCGCTCGGTACCGCCCTGCGACGACATCATAATCGCCGGAATGGGCGGAGAGCTTATCGCGCAGATAATCGGCGGCTGCAGCTTCGTAAGCGGCGACACCCGCTTTATCCTCCAGCCCATGACTAAGGCGGAGATACTAAGAAGATACCTGTATGCAAACGGGTATGAGATACTGCAGGAAAAAGGCGCTTCGGTAAGCGGCAAGGCATACACGGTCATGCACGTCCGGTACACGGGCGATAAAACCGGGATCACAGATGAATTCGCGTATTTCGGGAAATGCACAGACCCGCGCTATATACGAAAGGTGAACTCACAGCTTAAAAAGCTCGCGAACAGCGACCCGGCTCTGCTCGGGCTCATAAGAAAGGAAACGCTATGACAGTAGGAGAAGTTTACGATTACCTGAACACATACGCTCCGTTCCGTCTCCAGGACGGCTTCGACAATTCCGGACTTCTCGTCGGGAGCCGGGACAAAGATGTTTACCGCATAGCGGTGTGTCTCGACATAACCAACGAAGTCGTTGAAGAATGCGAGCACGTCGGTGCCCAGCTCATAGTCTCCCACCACCCCGTTATCTTCCACGGACTCAAGCGCTTAGATGAGAACAACCCGGTGTATAAGCTCATCAGAGCCGATATTGCCGCGATCTGCGCGCATACCAACGTTGATATGGTGCGCGGCGGAATAAGCGACATAATGTATGACCTCATGGGGTTCGGAGATCCGAAGAACGCACCTGTGCTCGATATAATCCACCCCGACAAGAACATAGGCTATGGGCGCATAGCTTACCTCGATTTCGAGATAAGCGCGGAGGGGCTCGCGGAAAAGGCAAAGAACGTGTTCAGCTCCCAGGGCGTGAAGTACTGTGACGGCGGAAAGAGCATCAAGAGCGTTGCGGTATGCTCCGGCGCCGGCAACGACGAAGTGTACAACTGCATAAAAATGGGCATAGACGCCATAATCACCGGCGATGTCAAGCACCACGGCTTCGTTGACGCAAAGAACGCGGGCGTGACAGTCATAGACGCCGGCCATTACGCTACCGAGAACATAATCGTCGGCGTGCTGAAGCAGAAGCTTGCCGCCCATTTCCCGGAAGCCGACATCTTTGAGCCCGAGGCAAACGCGGAAGTCTGCCGGTACATATGAGAAAGGCTCATAATGCACAAATCATGTGCCGCTCTGACGAAATATACAAAAAGGTGGTTTTATGTCACTTGACGGAGCATTTCTTCACTGCATAGCGGAGGAAATGCTGGATAAAAAACTGATAGGCGCGCGGGTGGATAAAATACATCAGCCCTCCCGCGACGAGATAATAATAACGCTGCGCACGTTCGGGAGCGCGGAAAAGATACTGATCTCGGCGGAGAGTATGTCCGCGCGGGTATGCCTGACCTCTCAGGCTCCCGAGAACCCACAGCAGCCGCCCATGTTCTGTATGCTTATGCGAAAGACCCTCGGCGGCGGGCGGCTCACCGGCATCTCACAGGACGGGCTCGAACGTATCATAAACTTCGATTTTGAATGCACAAACGAGATCGGCGACCTTTGCGAATGCAGGATAGCCGCCGAGATCATGGGCAAATACAGCAATATCATACTGCTGATGAAAAAAGACGGCGTCTGGCGCGTCGTTGACAGCATCAAGCGCGTCACGGACGATGTTTCGTCGGTAAGACGGGTGCTGCCGAACGTGGTGTATGAGCTTCCTCCCCGGGAAGAACGGCTTTGCCTGACGGACTGCGACTTGTCACAGCTCGGCGAGATCCTCTCCGGGTACGGCTCCCAGCGCCTTGCAAAAGCACTGATGAACATTTTTGAGGGGATCTCCCCAATATTCGCGCGGGAGTGCGCGTACAGCTCCGCGAGAGACACCGAGGCGCTCGTGTCCGACCTTACACAGGACAGGCTCGAAAAGCTGGTGTTCTTCCTCAAAAAAAGCCGTGGGCATATCGAACGCTTCGACGGCTGCACTATGGTGAGCGACAAAAGCGGCAAGCCGAAAGACTTCTGCTTCGTCCCGGTGGAGCAGTACGGAGCCGAGATGACCGAGACCCGCTTTGAAAGCCCGTCGCAGCTCGTTGACCGCTTCTTCGGCGACCGGGCGACTGCCGACCGCGTTAAACAGCGCTCCGGCGACCTGCTCAAAACGGTAATGAACATCTATGAACGTATCTCCCGGAAGCTCGAAGTGCAGAAGCAGGAACTCCGGGACTGCGCGGAAAAGGAAAAGATCCGGCTCATGGGCGATATTCTGAGCGCGAATCTCTGGCGCGCCGAAAAGGGCATGAGCGAGATAGTCTGCGAGGACTATATAAACGGCGGCGAGACAGCCATAAAGCTCGATGTGCGGCTTACCCCGGCACAGAATGCACAGAAGCTCTACGCCGAGTACAAGAAGCTGGACACGGCGGAGAAAATGCTCACGAAGTTCATCTCCCAGGGCGAAAAAGAGCTTTCGTACATCGACAGCGTGTTCGACGCGGCTTCCCGTGTCGGAAGCGGTCCGGGAAGCGAATCCGCGATCTACGAGATAAAACAGGAGCTTATAAGCTCCGGGTATATACGCTCCGCAAAGACCGAGCGCAGTGCGAAAGCGCCTAAAGCCGCGCCGCCGCTGCAGTTCCGGTCGTCGGACGGCTTCACGATACTTGTGGGACGCAACAATCTGCAGAACGACAAGCTCACGCTCAGGACCGCTCTCCCGGAGGATATGTGGCTCCACACCCAGAATATCCCGGGCTCGCACGTCATTATCCGTGCCGACGGCGCCAACATTCCGGACAGCACGATAGTCGAAGCGGCGCAGCTCGCGGCGACCTGCTCGAAGGGCAGGAATGGCACAAAGATACCCGTGGATTACACACTCGCTCGGTATGTGAAGAAACCGAACGGCGCAAAACCGGGAATGGTGATATTCGTGAACAACAAGACCATACTTGTTGACCCGAGCGAGGAGCTTTTTGAAAAATTAAGAACTGTCAATTAAGTATAATGAATGTTGGTATCGGCTTTGCCGATGATATAAAAGAGGAAATGCTATGACGGCTAAGATATGCCCGAAATGCGGCTGTGTTTATCAGGACGGGCGCAGCGAATGTACCGACTGCGGAGAATTTACAAAGCCCGCCGCGTTGGAGGAGATCGCCGCTTTTGAAAAGAGCAGCGCAAAAAAGCTGAAAAACGCAGCGGGGACTTACCCGAGAAAATGGCAGATCGTCGCTGTCTGCGTGCTTGTCCTGTTCTCCGCAGGACTGTTTCTGCTGTGGAACATGGCACAAATCCCGCCGATAGAGCCGCTGGCACTCTCGATCGTAAACATCTCGCTGGCAATTCATCTTCTGATCCCGAATATCGACAGTTGGCAGATGCTTTTCGAGCTTATCACGCGCAAACGCACAAAGCTTTGGTTTACATATAATTACCACAGGCTTTTCCTGCAGCTTATATGGGTCATTGCTTTCAATGTTCTGACACTTACTGTCTCGATGTTCAGACCGGACGGTCTTCTCATAAAACTGTTTACACAATCATAAGAAAGGTCTCAATATTATGAAAAAAGAACTCGCAAAAACCTACTCCCCGAAAGATTTCGAGGAGCGCATCTACAAGAACTGGGAAGAAAAGAAATACTTCCACGCGGAGCGCGACCCCGAAAAGAAGCCCTACACCATAGTTATCCCGCCTCCGAACGTTACCGGCCAGCTCCACATGGGTCATGCCCTTGACGAGACGCTCCAGGATATACTTATCCGCACCAAGAGAATGCAGGGTTACTCGGCTCTGTGGCTCCCCGGGACCGACCACGCCTCTATAGCTACAGAAGCGAAAGTCGTTGCCAAGATGAAAGCTGAGGGGCTCACAAAGGACAAGATCGGCCGCGACGGGTTCCTTGAGCGCGCATGGGACTGGACACACGAGTACGGCGGCAAGATCCAGAACCAGCTCAAAAAGCTCGGCTCCTCCTGTGACTGGGAGCGTGAACGCTTCACACTGGACGAGGGCTGCTCGAAAGCCGTTCAGAAAGTCTTCATCGACTACTACAACAAAGGTCTCATCTACCACGGCGAACGCATCATAAACTGGTGTCCGAACTGCAAGACCTCTATCTCCGATATCGAGTGCGAGTATGAGGAGCAGGAAGGTCATTTCTGGCATATAAACTACCCCCTCACGGACGGAAGCGGCTTTGTTCAGATCGCCACCACGCGTCCCGAGACGCTTCTCGGCGATACCGCTGTTGCAGTTCACCCCGACGACGAGCGCTACAAGAATATCGTCGGCAAAACGGTGAAGCTCCCGCTTACAGACCGCGAGATACCCGTTATCGCGGACGAGTACGTTGAAATGGATTTCGGTACCGGCGTTGTCAAGATCACTCCCGCTCATGACCCCAACGACTATGAGGTAGGTCTTCGCCACGATCTTCCGATCATCAACGTGATGAACGACGATGCTACGATAAACAAGGAATACGGCGGCAAATACGCGGGCATGGACAGATACGAGGCAAGAAAGGCCATGGTTGCCGATCTTGAAGCACAGGGGCTTCTCGTCAAGGTAGAAAAGCACGTTCACAATGTTGGGACCTGCCAGCGCTGTCACACCGTAGTTGAGCCGCGCTGCTCGAAGCAGTGGTTCGTTAAAATGGCTCCTCTTGCAAAGCCCGCCATCGAGGTCGTAAAGAGCGGCGAGCTGAAATATGTACCGAAGCATTTCGAGAACAGCTACCTGCGCTGGATGGAGAATATACGCGACTGGTGCATCTCCCGTCAGCTCTGGTGGGGTCACCGCATACCCGCGTATTACTGCACAAACGAGGAATGCGGCAATGAGGTCATAAGCGGAACGCCTGTTGAAGTCTGCCCGAAGTGCGGCAAGCCCATGAAGCAGGACGAGGACACTCTTGACACCTGGTTCAGCTCGGCGCTCTGGCCGTTCTCGACTCTCGGCTGGCCGGAGGAGACGGAGGATTTCAAGTACTTCTACCCGACAAACACACTTGTTACCGGCTATGATATAATCTCATTCTGGGTTTCGAGAATGATATTCTCTGCACTTGAGCACACCGGTCAGAAGCCGTTTGAGCACGTTCTTATCCACGGACTTGTGCGCGACGAACTCGGCCGCAAGATGTCGAAATCTCTGGGCAACGGCGTTGATCCCCTTGAGATCATCGGCGAGTACGGTGCGGACGCGCTGAGATTTGCGCTTGTTACTGGAAACAGCCCCGGAAACGATATGCGCTGGACGACAGCGAAAGTCACCTCTGCCCGTAATTTTGCAAACAAGCTCTGGAACGCTTCCCGCTATATACTTATGAACCTGCCCGACGACATGGAGAAAGCGGAGCTCCCGAAAGATCTTCCTATCGAGGACAAGTGGGTGCTGTCGCGCTGCAACAGGCTCATAAAGGAAGTCACCGACAACATTGAGAGCTTTGAGCTCGGTATCGCGCTCGGCAAGCTCTACGATTTCATATGGGACACCTACTGTGACTGGTACATCGAGCTTACGAAGCCGCGTATCGCGCAGGGCGGTGAGACTGCAAGAGCGGCACAGAACGTACTTGTGTATGTAATGCGCGACGTACTGAAGCTGCTCCACCCGTTCATGCCCTTCATAACCGAGGAGATCTGGCAGTCCATGCCTGTTGCGGGCGAAGCGGAGAGCATCATGATCGCCGACTGGCCGAAATACGACGAGGCTCTTGATTTTGCAGCCGAAGAGACAGATTTCACCAAGATCATAGATGCAGTCAAGTCTGTCCGCACCAAGCGCACCGAGCTCAATGTACCGCCGTCCAAGAAGGTGAATATGCACATCGAAACTGCGGAGAAGGAGCTGTTTGCGTCCTGCTCGGTATTCTTCGAGAAGCTTGCCGGCGCATCGAACGTTGATATCACCGACAAGGTGAGCGACACCGCAAGCATGGCGAACGCGGTAACTTCCGCCGCCCGCATCTTTATGCCTCTGGGCGAACTTGTTGACACCGACAAGGAGCTTGAAAGGCTTGAAAAGGAGAAGAAGTCGGTAGAAAAGGATCTTGCATTCCTCAACGGCAAGCTCAACAACCAGGGCTTCCTTTCCAAGGCTCCCGCTCAGCAGATCGAGAACGAGCGCGCCAAGCTCGCCAAGGCTCAGGAGAAAATGGCCAAGATCGAAGAATCTATCCGCGCTCTCCGCGGCTGAGTGCCCTACGCGGCTGAGTGCCCTACGCGGGCGGCGGTACGGCGCTCACGCGCTTTACTCTCCCGAGTGGGGCCAGCCTACGCGGCTGGATCGCGCCAGCGTGACGCTGGACCCAAAGCTGCCGCGATTTTTACGATAGTCTTTACACAACAAAAAAATACAGCAGACTCGATACATTCGGGTCTGCTGTTTTTACATTCTGTGTAGAAACTGCCGGGTAAGTCGCGGCAGCTATGGGTGCAGGGCTTGCCCTGCCGCGGGGCTCGGGGCGGCGTAAGCCCCGAAACCGTCTGTTAAGACGCGCGGGAGCGCCGGACACGGGGCGTGGGGCAGAGCCCCACACGCGCGTCCGCAGACGCGCCGGATCACTCTTCGCTGTCTTCTGCGGAGTCATCGGCGTCTTCCGCCTCTTCGGCTTCGTCGGGCTCTTCGGGATCATCGGTGTCGATCATGTCCTCTTCGGTGGGTTTCTCGACCTCGGCAGTAGCCTCGCTGTCGTCATGCTCGGTTCGGGTGAACGAAACGACGGAGTTGCCGTCGGTGAGCTTCATGACGCGAACGCCGTTTGCAGGTCTGTTGAGAAGGTTGATGTCGTTGGCGCGAATGCGGATTATAACGCCGTCGGAGCTTATAAGGATAACGTCATCGTCTGCGCCGAGCGAGCGTATGCCGCAGACATGGCCTTTCTCTTCGCTTACGCGGTAGTTGAGTACGCCGAGAGTGCCGCGGCTCTTGACAGGATAGTTGTATTCAAACTCGCCCTTTTCGTTGACCTTGCGGGTGCCGTCCTTCTGCAGCTTGAACAGCGATGTGCGTCTTCCGTAGCCCTTGTCCGTTACGGTCAGGATAGTCATATCTTCGCTGTAGATCTTGGTTGCGCCGACAACATAGTCGCCCTCGCGGAGCTTGATAGCGCGAACGCCGGAAGCAGTCCTGCCCATAAGACGGATGCCCCGGATACCCTTATCCGGATCGTCCGCTTCCATGAAGCAGAGAGCACGACCGTCGTGAGTTGCAATAAGCACGCCCGAGTCACCCTCGGTGATGTATGCTGCAGCGATCTCGTCGTCCTCCGCAAGATTTATCGCACGCAGCCCCTTCTTGCGTACATTTTTGAACGCAGAGAGCGGAGTGCGCTTGATCTTGCCCTGCTTGGTAACACAGATAAAGACCTTGTTGTCCGCAAAATCGGAGGTCTTCATTATTGCGGCTACCTTCTCGTTCTCTTCGAGCTGTATAAGGTTCACAACATTTGTGCCCCTGCTCTGACGCGAGCCTTCCGGCACCTCGAAGCATTTCAGCTTCATCATGTTGCCCTTGTTCGTAACAAACAGGAGGTTGTCGTGTGAGGACGAGATAAAGACGTTCTCGATAAAGTCCTCATCACGCTGCTTGATGCCGGAAACTCCCTTTCCGCCGCGCTTCTGGAGGTTATACACCTCAACGGGCTGGCGCTTTAAGTAACCTAAGTTCGTATATGTGAGCACACATTCCTCGACGGGGATAAGATCTTCTATATCCACTTCGCCGCTGACCTGCTCAATGGACGTGCGGCGTTCGTCGCCGTACTTCTTCTTTATTGCATCAAGCTCTTCGCGTATGACCGCATAGACCTTGCTCTTGTCGGAAAGAATTTCCATGAAACCGCCGATCTTGCCCATTATCTCGGCAAGTTCTTCCTCGATCTTCTCTTTTTCGAGCCCGGTAAGCTGACCGAGACGCATCTGCACGATAGCGTCCGCCTGTGCCTCGGAAAGACCGATCTCATGCTCGAAATGAACGTTTCTGAACTGTTCGTCCATAGCGCGGGAAAGGAGCTGGCTCAGGTCGGCTTCCTTAAAGCGCTCCATAAGGCGCTCCTTGCCTTCCTGTATCGTCTTCGACGAACGCAGTATCGCTATGACTTCGTCGATGTTGTCTATTGCAAGCATAAAGCCCTGGAGCAGGTGAGCGCGGTTGCGGGCGCGTTCGAGATCGAAACGGGTGCGGCGCTCGATGACCTCGGTCTGGAAGTCGAGGTAGTTCACCAGCATATCCTTGAGCGGGAGCACCTTAGGCTCTCCGTTCACCAGCGCGAGCATTATGACTCCGACGGTATCCTGGAGCTGGGTGTAGCTGTAAAGCTTGTTGAGAACGACGTTCGCGTTGGCGTCGCGTTTCAGCTCCATAACGATCTTCATGCCGTTACGGTCGGATTCATCACGAAGTGTCGCGATACCGTCGATGCGCTTGTCACGCATGAGCTCACCGATAGATTCGAGGAGCCTCGTCTTGTTGACCATATACGGTATCTCGGTGACAACGATGCGGGTATGGGTCTTTTCTTCGACGATCTCGGCACGTCCGCGCAGAGTGATCTTGCCGCGGCCGGTGTAGTATGCAGAACGAATGCCTGAGTAGCCCATGATTATGCCGCCGGTAGGGAAATCGGGACCTTTTATGCAGCTCATTATGCTCTCGATCCCCGCATCGGGATTGTCGATAAGCAGGTCGATAGCGTCTATGACTTCACAGAGATTGTGGGGCGGGATATTTGTTGCCATACCGACAGCGATACCGATACTTCCGTTTACGAGCAGGTTCGGGAAGCGTGACGGGAGCACGGTAGGCTCTTTGAGCTTGTCATCATAGTTTGTGCCGAAGTCAACGGTGTCCTTGTTTATATCCGCGAGCATCTCGTTTGCGATCTTCGCGAGCCTTGCTTCGGTATAACGGTATGCTGCGGGCGGGTCGCCGTCAACGGAACCGAAGTTTCCGTGACCGTCCACCATAGGGTAGCGGAGAGAGAAATCCTGCGCAAGGCGCACCATAGCGTCATAAACGGACGCGTCACCGTGGGGGTGATATTTACCGAGCACTTCTCCGACGGTGTAAGCGCACTTTCTGTACGGCTTGTCGGAGGTGTTGCCCGCATCGTTCATGGTGTAGATTATACGCCTGTGAACAGGCTTCAGACCGTCACGCACGTCCGGCAGAGCGCGGGACACGATGACCGACATCGAGTAGTCGAGGAATGCGGTCTTGACTTCCTTTTCGATATCCACCTCATAGAGCTTTTCATTCGGGTGGATCGATTCAACGTAGTTTTGTTCCATTCTTTGTTAGTCCTTTTGTATTCATAGTCATCGAAGATGCGGCGAGCTCCGGACGCTCCCGCGTAAAATGCGTTCCCCGGGGGATCGCACTCAGAGGACCGGCTTTATGTCAGCCCTTTTTCTTCAAAATACGCCTTGAACGCGAGTATTTCCTCCGCACCAAGACAGCGCTCGGGTATAACATGGATAAACGACCGGTTCACGAACAGCAGCAGCAGCCCCCGCTGTTCAGACATACATACCTCGGTCTCGGCGAGCCGGTAAACCGTCTTTTCCACCTGTGTTTCGTCTTTTACGAGTTCCGGGTGCTCGGCTATCTCTTTTGCAGCTTCGCTCCCTTCTTCCACGGGGAAAACACCGAGCCTTGAAACTGCCACCACCTCGGTCTCCTTGCCGGCGGTGGTTATCTCGGTCTCGATCTCTATCCTGTCGTCGAACAGAGTCATGGTATAGAGTTCATCTGTTCCGAGCTCCTCCATGCCCTGCATCATCTTTCTGCGTATGAGCACCGGTTTAATCCAGTTGAACACAAGTATCCCGAGTGCAAGACCTCCGGCGATGTAACCAGTTGGGTTGGTCATATCCTTTACTATCAGGTCCGCCGCAAGCACCACCACTATCAGATACACTATGGTGTAGATAAGCTTGCGCTTCAGGGCATACTTCGTCTGGAATGCCTTGTACGCGGCTTCTATCTCTGCCGGCGTATTGTCGAACCTGACGCTTAAATTATCGTTCATATCAAATTCCTTAGTACGGGTTATTGCTTACAAGAAGCAGCACTCCGAGCGCTATCGTTGCCACGGTTATGATTATCGAAACGACCGCGTCGCCTTTCTTGTTCTCGTGCAGGAACTTTGTTATGCAAAGCCCCGCGTAAATACCGGAGGTTATGAGTATCGCGGCTGCGGGAAGCGAGAAATCGCCGCCCGTCACAAGGGTCACCGCACAGGCCGCCCAGGTTATCAGAAGCGCCCAGCGGAAGAATTTTCTTGCAGTCGCACAGATATCCTCATCATCTTCGTCGATCTTGTCCATGACCGATCCATGCTTCTTTTCGTCCGCGTAAATGCGCTCCATACGCGCAAGCTTCTCTATCTGCTTTTCGTTGTTTTCTTCGGAGTTCATATATCTTTCCTCTGCGGCAGCCCGTTACTGCTCAAAATAGCCGTTGTCAAGCCTGTCAAGGCTCGCCGGCGTCACATATACGGGAAATCTGCCGGTTTTTTCGATAGTAAGCCCGTTGAGCATACCTATATGGGTGGAGATGTGGCGGAACTGCATAAGCACAAGCTCAAGCCTTGTCATATCACATTTCTCCGGGTATTCCCCGAGCATCTCGTCGGTAAGGCTGTCGAGATATGCGGCGGTTTTACTGCGCACACTGTCAAGGTAAGCGAGGAGCTCCTCATCGCTGAGCGTCACATCGCAGGGCGCGTCGGGGTTGTCCATGCCTTCTTTGTGGAACGGCGGTTCGTCGAAGATGTACGGGTTGAAAAACCACTTGTCCGCAGAATGTATCGTATGATAGACGTACCTCCATGCCGGCGCTCCGCAAACTTCCGCGTTCCTGTCGTATGTCTTTATTGCAGTTATAAGATTGATGAAATTGGCATCGGTCTGCTTCTTTATCATCTTGCAGATTTCGTTCATTTACTGCACCTCAGATATCAAGATTTTCCACAAAACGGGCGTTCGTCTCGATAAACTCGCGGCGGGGCTCAACCTTATCGCCCATAAGTATCGAGAAGATCATGTCCGCCTTTGCAGCGTCCTCCATGCTGACTCTTATCATGGTGCGGCGCTCGGGATCCATTGTTGTCTCCCAGAGCTGTTCGGGATCCATCTCACCGAGACCTTTGTAGCGCTGGACATCTACCTTCGCGTCCTTTTCGCCGGAGAGTTCGGCAATATATGCGTCTCTCTCGTCGTCAGAGAACGCGTAGCGCACCTGCTTTGCGCGGGATACCTTAAAGAGCGGAGGCTGGGCAAGATATACATGACCCTGCTCAATGAGCGGACGCATGAAGCGGAAGAAGAATGTGAGGAGCAGCGTTCTGATATGTGCGCCGTCCACATCGGCATCTGCCATGATGACCACTCTGCCGTAGCGGAGCTTGGTTATGTCGAAATCCTCGCCGATACCGGTGCCGAGGGCTTTGACGACAGGCAGGAGCTTGTCGTTGTTATACACTTTGTCCGCCCGGGCTTTTTCGACGTTCAGCATCTTTCCCCAAAGCGGCAGGATAGCCTGGAATGCGCTGTTTCTGCCCTGCTTTGCGGAGCCGCCCGCCGAGTCTCCCTCGACGATATATATTTCGGTGCGTGTGGTATCTTTTTCGTAGCAGTCCGAGAGCTTGCCGGGAAGTCCCGCTCCGTCGGCAGCGGATTTGCGCTTAGCTTCCATTGCTTTCTTTGCCGCATCACGCGCCGCCTGGGAGTTTATCGCCTTGCGGACGATGATCTCGGTAGTCTCGGGGTGTTCCTCGAAGTAGTATGTGAGCTGTTCGGTAACTATCTTATAGACTGCGGGCGCGACTTCGGGGTTGCCGAGCTTGCCCTTGGTCTGACCCTCGAACTCGCACTCGGGGAGCTTGACGGAGATGACAGCGTTTATAGCCTCGCGTATCGCCTCGCCCGAGATAGCAACGAACTCTTTCTTTTCCTCGTCGTCCTTTTTCTTGGAAGCTTTCTTGACTTTCTTCTGGGTAGCCTGCTGTTCCTGATAGGACTTAACGAAGTCATTTACCACCTTGTTGAGCGCCTTTTTGAACGCAGTTTCATGGGTACCGCCGTCTATGGTATGGATATTGTTTGCGAAAGAACGGAAAGCCTCGCTGTTGAAGTCGGTATTATACTGGAATGCAGCCTCCACGGTGATATCATCGACAACACCGCTGAGATAAACGACGTCGGGGTGCAGCTTTTCCGCGCCGCGCATATCCTGCAGCCATTCGACATAGCTTATGATACCGCCCTCATAGCGCAGGGACTCGCCCTGTATGTTGTTCTCATCGCGCATATCGGTGAGGTTTATGAGAAGGCCGCCATTGAGGAAAGCCTGTTCTCTCATGCGGTCGAGGAGCGTCTCATAGCTGAACACAGTCTCGTGGAAAATGGTACCGTCGGGCTTGAAGCGGACTTTTGTACCGGTCTTGTCGGTCTTGCCGATGACCTTCATCTGCTCGTCGTAGTGGCCGCGCTCGAAGCGCTGGTAGTGTATCTCGCTGCCGTCATAGACTTCGAGTTCGAGCCATTCGGAAAGCGCGTTTACTACGGAAGCGCCGACGCCGTGAAGACCGCCGGAGACTTTATATCCGCCGCCGCCGAACTTGCCGCCCGCATGAAGGATCGTATAAACGACAGTAGCCGCCGAGATCCCCTCTTTCGGGTGGATTCCCGTCGGTATGCCTCGCCCGTTATCGGTGACTTCTATCACATCACCGGGCAGTATCTTAACATCTATCTGCGTGCAGTACCCCGCGAGAGCTTCATCTATAGCGTTATCGACGATCTCATAGACGAGGTGATGCAGACCGCTCGGACCCGTGGATCCGATGTACATTCCGGGGCGCTTGCGTACAGCCTCAAGGCCTTCGAGGATCTGTATATCATCGGCGCCGTAATCGTGATTTGTTACTTTTGTATTGTCGTCCATTTCGTAAATCCCTTATATTATAAATAGTATAAATTATTATACCACATTTACAAAAAAATTGCAAGGGTTTTCGGCAAAATAAAAAAGCAGCTTTTTGAAGGTTTCTTTCGCATACGCCGCATCCTTGCGGCGTTCTTGAAACCTTCCTTACTACTTCCTGTAGTTTCGAAGGTTTCTTTTGCATACGCCGCGTCCTTGCGGCGTTCTTGAAACCTTCTTTACTACTTCCTGTAGTTCACTGCTTTCAATTTGTCAATAAAGTATCATGTTTTTTGCAGATGTGCTGATCTCCGTGGTACGGTACAGGGTCCAGCGTCACGCTGGCGCGGGACGGGGGCGCGTAGCCCCGGCGCTGTCCGCGAGGACGTCTGCCGAAAAGTACCTTTTCGACAGACCGAAAACAGCTTTCACTGCTTTTTTACTTGTCGGCAAAGTCAGATGATATTCTTTTCAGCAGCCCGGGGATCGGCTCACACTGTTTCCGGAAGCTCCCATTCATCAGCCAAGCGGCGGTATTTTTCCGCATTTTCCGGATCTCCGGTCCTTTCATAGCAGTCTGCCAGCAGGTTCAGATTATCGCTCCCCTGAACGAAAATGGAGATGACGGGCTGGGTCTCGGATATCGCGTCGCTGAGCCAGCACAGCGCCTCCTCATAGTTGCCGCAATCGTAAAAATACCTGCCGATCTCGGCGCAGATCTCCGCACAGGGGACTGAAATAACGTCCCGCAGACAAAGGCGCACAAAGTCGGAAACACGGCCACAGATACGATAGGCGCGTGCAAGGACACAGCGTGCTTCACGCTGTTCGTCATCGGAGCGCGTCGGGTCGGAAAGGCTCTGTTCATAAAACGGGACGGCGGCGGAGAGATCGGCCTCGTCACCTGCTATAAAAAGCTCCTTCGCATACATGGAGTGAAGGTTCTTATCAAGCCTCATTCCCCGTCCGATCGCCTTACGGAACGTGGCAAGATCACGCCGGACATGGTTTCCCTCGGCAAGGTGGCGGATCTCGATGTCGCTGTCGTAAACCACAGGGTCGAGCCGCACCGTCTCGTGTATCGGGTTCACCCATTCAAAGGTGCGGAGCCGCTTATAGAGCTTCGGACGCAGCTCCCGCTTCGAGCTATATACCGTGTTTTCCTCCATGAGGTTAAGGTAGTGCATCTGCACGATCTCTATCTCCGGCAGGAGCGTCTGCTTCACCTGCATAAAAAGCCGTATGTTGGCGGGGTCTATGACTTCGTCGGCATCGGCGGTGTATATGTAGTCCTTTGTCGCCTTCGAGAAAGCAAAATTGCGTGCAGCCGCAAAGTCGTCTATCCACGGGAAATCATAGATGAGGTCGGTGTACTCGCGGGCAATATCCTTGGTGCAGTCCGTTGAGCCGGTGTCAACTATCACGATCTCGTCGGCTATGGGCTTCAGGCTGTCAAGGCAGGCGCGGAGCTGTTTTTCCTCATTCTTTACGATCATGCACACGGAAATGGTTATCATATATGTTACCTCGGTTTCTTTTTCTCCGGTACGCCCGTTATGGCAGCCGAAGAGACGAAAAGAATGTGCAGCGCGTCGGGTTTTACGCGCGGCTCAGGACTATTGCGTTCCAGCCCTCGGCGTTTTTCCTTGCAGTTACCCCGAAACCGTTCTCCGTCAATGCTCCGAGGACTTCGTCAAGGCGTTCGTCGATGATACCGGAAACTATGAGAGTACCGCCGTCGGCGAGGAAGCTGCCGAATATGGGGCTCATGCCGATAATGACATCGGCGACGATGTTTGCGGTGATGATGTCGTATCCGGATCCTATCTGCTCACGAAGCGCGCTGTCGTCGATAACATTGCCCCGGAAAGCCCTGAAGCGGCTTTCGTCAAATCCGTTCTTGCGGACGTTTTCGGCGGCGGTATTGACCGCATTCTCGAAGATATCCGCCATTGTGACGCTCTGTGCGCCGAGGAGCAGTCCCGCGATAGACAGGATACCGCTGCCGCAGCCGAGATCGAGCATCTTTTCTCCGCCCTTTACCACTGTTTCGAGCAGTTCCATGACCATTTTGGTGGTGTGGTGCTGACCGGTGCCGAAACTCGATGCGGGGTCGATCTCAAGTATCTTTCTGCCGCCGGTATCGGGAACATCTTCCCACGACGGCTTGACGATAAGCCTGCTGCCCACATTGAAGGGCTTATAGTACTGTTTCCAGTTGTTCGCCCAGTCCTCTTCCCGGACATTGCCGATATGTATGTCCGGATCTCCGTAGAAATCCGGCTGAGCGGCGAAGAGATCGGAAACTGCGCCTTTGAGTTCGGCGAGTGTTTCAAGCCCCTGCGCATCGTCGGCAAGGTACAGGGTGATGTGGGTGGGGACTGTTTTCAGCCCCATCAGCTCATCATCAACGTAATCCCAGTTCGCGTCCTTGTTTTCGAGAAACTCATCAAAATCGGCGCTGTCGTGTATCTCGAAGCCGTTTATGCCGAGCTCCGAGAGCTGCATCACAAGAACATCGACAGCCTGCGACTTAGTATATACCTCAACTTTCAGAAAATCCATATGTCCTCCCTTCGCTTTTCTCTCCGGCAGCACCGCCGGAGAAATGAAAAGCGTCCGCATATTGCCTTTATTCTTCTATTATGCCTTATTTTTACAAAAATTGCAATAGAAAAGCAAAATTTTCTTGTTCGGCGCGAAGCCTTTGGGAGCAGCGTCACGCTGCCCCCGTCCGCGCAGACCGGCGTACCCGCGCCGCACGTCAGCGCCCGCCGTATAGCTCGCCGAGAAGCCGGTAGTACCATGCGGCGGATCCGGTGTACATCGACCAGCCGCCGCGTCCCTTGCATTCGGGATTTGTATAGACGTCCGCGGACATGAAGTAGGGTTCATTCTTATACGCCCTGCCGCGCTCGGCAGGAGAGAGCGCGTTCGCGAGCAGCAGCGCCGTCTTCCGGTCACCGCTGCGCAAGAACGCCAGCGCCAGCCATACCGCGGCGTGAGTGTACTGGCCGCCGTTCTCGCGTATCCCCTCGGGATAGCCGCGGACATAACCGGGATCGTCGGCGCTGTTCTCATTGAAGGGCGGAGAGAAAAGGCTCACCATGTTCGTCTTCGGGTCGAAAAGCTTCTCAAAGGCAGCTTTAAGGGCGCTCCTGCGCTTTTCCCGATCCGGCAGCCCCGCAAGCTCCGCGAAAGCCTGCGGCAGCAGGTCTATCTCACAGCACTCGCTTCCTTCCGCACCCATTTTTCTGCCGTCATCGTAAAATGCGCGGAGATAGTACCCGTTCTCAAAAGCTTCGTCCTCACAGGCGGCGGACAGCCCTGCGGCACGTTTTTCGAGCTCCGCCGCGAAGCTGTCATCGCCCCGTGCCCTCGCATATGGAACGAACAGTTTTGCCGTCCACACATAGAACATCGAGAGCCATACGCTCTCGCCGAGCCCGTCTTCTCCCACGCGGTTGTAGCCGTCGTTCCAGTCGCCGCTCCCTATCTTGATGAGGGAGTGGGGTCCCACGCGGTAGCAGCGCTCAAAAGCTTTTTTGCAATGCTCGTAAAGGCTTGCCGAAACGCCGCTCTGAGTTACCTGCATATAAAGCTCGCCGGACGTACCGAGCTCATCGCCGTTGATATAAGGCACCGGCTCGTCGAGAATACTCACATCGCCGGTCACACGGACATACTCCGCCGCCGCATACGGCAGCCACAGCATATCGTCCGAGCATTTGGTGCGTATGCCGCGCTTTCCCGTTCCCGTCTCGTGCCACCAATGCAGCACATCGCCCGCCACGAACTGTGATCCGCAGCACCTCAGTATCATGCGCTTCGCTTCGGCGGGCATGAAATACGCGGCGGCAGTGCTGTCCTGGAGCTGGTCACGGAAGCCGTAAGCTCCGCCGTTCTGGTAAAAGCCGGTGCGGGCACGCATACGGCAGCCCAGCACCTGCCACGGCAGCCACACGTTGTAAAGCCTGTCGAGGGTGTCATTGCCGCTCTTTATCGTCGGGTGCAGCTCATACCTTACTTCGCAGTCGGCAGGCGTCGCCGACACCGCAGCTTTCAGCATCTCCGCGGCATCTGTGCGGCTGTAGCACATCACAAACCTGAGTTTTACAGTCGAGCGGGGCGGTATGCGCACTTTCGCGGTGACTGCGGCGCAGGAATTCGCGAACGCTCTCACCTCGCCGTTCACCTCACCTGCCCAGAACTGCTCGCGGTTGGTGATGACCGCGCACTCAGAGCAGTCCGGAGTTATGCACGCCACAGCCATTTCGCCGGTAAATTCCGGGGAAACGGTATTGCGTACCGCGATACCTCCGTCAATGCGCCGGTAGGTGAGCTCTGCGCCGCAGTTATTCGCGCTCCTGTCCCATGCAAGCACCGGCTCGGTGTAGTACGAGAGGGCGCACTGTTTATCGAGCTCTCCGGTATTCTCGACGCTTACGGTGATGATCTTGGCCATGCCGGACTGCATCACTCCGACCTCGGTGCGGAAAATAAGCTTTCCGATACGGGAGAGGTACTCCGCTTTCGACGGCGAGAATACTGCGGTGCTGCCGCCGATTATGTCGCAGTACCGTCCGAGCCCTTTGACGAGAAGCATCTCACCGTTGTTATCCCGCATGATGTCATTGTACCACGGGGTAAGCTTGTTCTCACGGCTGTTGAGGGCGTAAGTGAAGCCGAGGGAGTTCTGTGAGACGATGCAGCCGAATTCCTCGGACGCTATGATGTTGCAGAACGGGTGACCTTTCTGCTTCACGATATAGCCGTTGTCGCGGAAGCCCTCGGAAAGCCCGGTATCATACGGCTCCGCAGGCACGAGTTCCATGAGTTTGACCGGCGGGCGGCGCTCCTCGCACTTATCGAAGATGAATACCGCAGAACGCCGTATGAAAGCAAGTTCGTCCCCGGTGAGCTCGGAGGTCATGACCGGATAGATGCATTTCGTACCGCTTGTCTGCAGGAACAGAGCCCGGCTCTTGTCGGAGATATCGTCGCAGAGCATCACCACATCAATGGGCGTTCCGCACTCGAACAGACCCTCCGCCATGAGCGCGGCGGCTTCCGCCCGGGGCTCGTCCCCCGCAAAGCGGTAAAGCACTATAGGTCTGTCGCCGCTTATACCGAGCCGCCAGAGCGTATCCCTGCCGAGAGGAAATACGGAAGTGAGTATTTCCTCGGAAAAGACGTTCCTGCAAAGCATTGCGGGCAGCATACCTCTTGCAAGCCTTCCCGCAAGGGTCGAACCCGGCAGAGGGGAGACTGCCGCACCGTATGGCATGAGCTCCGCCGACGGCTCGGTATTGCGGACTTCAAGCGCAAGCGCCGTCACCTCGTCCCGGGTCTCGCCGCAGCACACGAAGAAGCTGTTCCGCCAGCCCGAATTTGCCGGTATCTCCGCTTTCATACGGATAAAAATGCAGGGCGAAGGCACGGAGGCGTTGTCGGAAGATGTGAGCTCAAATCCTTTCGTGAAACAG
This sequence comes from Ruminiclostridium sp., assembly GCA_017635095.1. Lineage (GTDB taxonomy): Bacteria > Bacillota > Clostridia > Oscillospirales > Ruminococcaceae > Ruminiclostridium_E. The sequence goes on from JAGBMA010000160.1 coordinate 27,179, forward strand.
AGCGGTTCGCCGTATGAAAGCACCTTTTCGCGGGAGAAGGAGTAGATAAGGTCGTCCGTAAGGCGGAAGCCCGCCGCGAGCCATGTTTCCTTTCCGGTGGCACGATCCCGGCGTCTTGCAAGAAAAAGCCGGTTCTCGCGGTCATACTCCGGCCGCAGGAAGAGATCGGCAAAAGCCGGGTGCGCGATAATATCGGCTTCGGGAGCAAGCGCCGGCCGCATATAGATATACACCTCGGCCGAGCGGTCATAAGAAAGGCTGTTTTCAATAACGATATCGCGTACCGCCGCAGCCTTCTCTCCGAACACCGACAGCTTCATGCCGCAGGAGAGCCCCGCACATTCCGTGAAGTATTCGGCTGTATTTTCGCTGAAAACGACCCGCCGTTTCATAGGAGTGCCGCCGTCAAATGCGGACATATAGAACGGGATATCTGCGTCTCCCTCACGCACGCCCATGAAAAGCCCGTCCGGTCTTCGCAGGAAGTCACGGGTGGGATATGTGACCGCTCTTCCGCAGTATCTGTCCGTACAAAGCCCGGTATCCGACGCAAAAACGGCGATGCGGCGGTTCGCCACCACGTTGAACCGGGGACGCAGGATATTGAATTCGTCAAAGCGTTCGCTTCGGTCATCGGAAGCCGTGCGGTCGCGGAGCTTTTCTATATCCACCACCACTTCTCCCGCCATGACCCTCTCTTCGAGCAGTTCGTCTGCCCTCTGCATAGTTTCGTCCGACATGAAAAGCTTTCTTAACCTCCCTCCGCAGAGTGTGTTCGTAATGCCGCAGATACTCATTCCCACATGATGCGCCATGTGGCTGCGCACCACAGCGGCGGCGGCTCCCGTTCTTGCTCCCGTAAGATCTACGGCTTCATAGAAACCGTATCTTCGGTGAGAAAACGCCCTGTCCGCAAGCCGCGCTATATTTTTCATGCAGGCGGAGAAGCTGTAGGAGAGCGCAAGGAACGTTGAGTAGGGGCTTATGACGTACTCGCGGTCCATTCCCCCGCAGAGCGCCAGCTTCTGTACGCCGTGAGCCTTGTACTGGTAGTTGAGGTCGCGGTCAAAGGCGTAGTAGCCGCTTTCCGAGACCCCGAACGGCATATGCATCTCCCGCCCCCGCTGCTTCTGACAGTGTACCGCATAGCCGAGCGCCTCGTAGCAAAGACTGCCACGTTTGGATTCAAGAAGGATCTCCGGCATGAAGTATTCAAACATAGTGCCCGACCAGGCTATCGGCCCCGCATAATAACCGCTCCGGCTCATCACCCGTGAAAGCGCCCGCCAGTGTGACCGGTCCGCATATCCTCGGGCAACCGCGAAGAAGCTCAGCATTCTCGCTTCCGACATCAGCATATCGTAACAGTTGGGCGCCTTTTTTCCAGTATCCGAGTTTATCCCCACCGAAAACAGCTTCCGCGCCCGGTTGTAAAAGACTCCCACGTCCGCGTCGGAGATGAGCCTGCCTATGCGGCGGATAAGTCCGGCGTCGGGAATATCCTCCATGAGCTTGCGGCGCACTGCAACAAGGCTGCACAGGAAATTGCCGCTGTCCACCGAGGAAACGAAAGGATCCATGACTTTGAGGGTGTCCGTTTCGTACCAGTTGTACAGACTGCCTTTATATTTCGCCAGCTTCTCGACTGTTGAGACCGTCCTGTCTATGAGCGTCACAAGTCTTGCGTTGTCTATGAACCCCAGCTCATTCGCACAGACGCAGGCAAGCAGATACATACCGATATTTGTGGGGGAAGTTCGGTGTGAGATGCGGAACACGGGCGAATACTGCACGTTGTCCGGCGGCAGCCAGTTCTCCGCTTCGGTGACATGATCGGTATAGAACGCCCATTCCCGCCGCGCTTCGTCCGTGAGCAGCTTACGGTCGTGCTCCTTAACCGGCTTCCGGGAGGTGCTGTAAGCCCTGTCGCAGATGACGGCGGCAGGAAGACAGCAGGAGGCAAGAATGCCGATGACCGCGTCGAAGACGCTGCCGCAGTAAACACTCACCCCGAAGAGAAGCGTCCCGAGAAGGCTTGCGGGCACCATTCCTACCCAGCCGTACCCGTCGGTCTTGTCAAAGGCGGAGGCGGTCTGCCATTCCAGGAGCTTCCGCCCGGTCATGAGCCGCCACGCCGAACGGACTGCCGCGTCAAGACCATCTATGGCGCTGCGGCACATAAACACGATCTCCGCGAAGATGCGGGTGACGAGCTGGCGGGAAAGCGAGGTGATAGGCGCGTAAAACTCCCGGGTGTTGGAAAATCCGAGGCCGCGTATCGCTGCCGGTATCAGCCCGAGAATGAACGGTAAGGTCAGGGAAAGGACTGCAACTATCCCGGGAAGATACGTCCCCGCACCGCCCGCGCCGACGGTGAAGAACAGCGTAAGAAGCGCGTTGAGCGGAGTAAGCGCGCGGCGCACATTATCCGTGAGCTTGTATTTCGTGAGGAGAGACAGATCCTTGCGGAAGACGAGTGGGAGATTCAGGAAATCTCCCCGCATCCAGCGGTGACTGCGCTTGAAGAAGCCGCGGGTGGTGGGCGGCATACCGTCACTGAACTCGATGTCTCCGCAGTACGCGGTGTCCAGAATGCCGCCCTCGATTATGTCATGGGAAAGGACGCGCTCTTCCGGAAGCGCTCCTACGCAGTGCCGGTAATATTTTTCCGTGCGGATAAGCCCCTTGCCGGTGAAGGTGCCCTCGCCGAAGCAGTCGAAATACAGCTCGGAAGAAAGGCTGTCATAAACGCTGGCGCCGGAGCAGCCGCCTGTGCCGAAGAGACGGGTGAGCCCCGTGCGCAGCGACGAAGTGAGGGAAGTGGTGATGCGCGGGGCGAAGATGCCGTATTCGCTGTTGCAGGGGTGAACTGCCGCCGCGACAAGGGAGTTTATGCTGTCCATGAGCGGTAGGGTGTCATAGTCGAGGGTGCAGATAAAAGGGATCCCCGCATAGCCGGAGATATCGCCGAAAACGGCGCGGAACTGCACATTTTCGCCGCAGATGAAGCGCACGAGGTCTTCTATCGCACCGCGCTTGCGCTCACGCCCCTGGAATTTCTGCTGGGTGCGGCTGAATTCACGGTGTCGGATAATGACGGAAGCGCTGCCGTCGGACTGCTCAAAGGCGGAGGCGGCCGCTGAGATGAGGCTGTCGTCGGCGGAAGTCTCCCGCTCGTCTGCCGCCGGCAGGTCACACAGCAGGCAGAACCTTATGTTCGGCGAAGTGTTCTTGAGCCGCGCCCGGTGAAGTCTCGCAAGCCCGTCTCTGATGTCCTCCTCCGATGACACAAGAGCGGACAGCACGCACACCACTTCGTAGTTTGCGGCTTCCGACAGCTTCGCGGAGGGAATGTCGCAGGGCTTAGAGCTCCTGAGCAGCAGCGCGTCGATGAGGGTCTTTGCGACTGCGGCGGCGGGCGCAAACACGGCTATCCCCGCGAACCACCCCGCGAAGACCACGGTGAGCGCGCTTATACCGAGAGAGAACGCAAGCTGGACGGCGGTATAGTAATAAGTGTTTGCATAAGGAAAGAGCCTTCGCACGTCGGCGCGGATAACATCGCACAGCCCCGCGCCGGAATGCCGTGCGGTTATGATGTACTCGGCGGCAAGCCTGCGCTCGTCTATCCCCGCCGCCTGAGCGCATCTCGTAGTGTCCGCCCGCATCATGGCTTTGGTGCGCTCGTCGCTGAGCTCGTACTCCGTATCACCGGAATAGCGTATGCAGAGCGGATCCAGCTTTTCCGTGATCTGTTCCGCGTCAACATCTGCCGCGGTGTAGATTATATCCCGCCGCTCGCCGTCGTCCGCCGCTTTGAGGAGCGCCGCGAACCTGACCTGCCACATGAGCGTCATGAAATCCGCGTTGTCAAGCACATCGGCATAAGGAAGAAGCGCCTCGTAAACAGTCCCGGTGGTAAGTTCCTCCGTCTCCGCCAGCGCGTGGGTGATAAGCGGAAGAGACCCCGCGGAATGCACCCGGAACGACGGTATCTCGCCTATGAGCGCGGTTATCTCCGCACACAGCCTGTGCCCGCCCTTTGCCTTAAGCTCCCGGCGGAGCCTCTTCAGCCGCTTTCTGTAAATGTCGAGTTTCGTGTATCTCATAAGACCCCTCTTTTTGCATAAGTGATTATTTTCAGTTGGTATTATTGACAGAAATTACAGAAAATATAGCAAAATGCCAAAAAAATGGATTTCGGTATTGATTTTTTTGGAATGATGATGTATAATATAGAGGATATTATCGGATCATTATGTTTTCCCGCGTCGTTTCTGCGCTTTTTGTGCAGTTTGCTTCTGCGGGCAAATATCGGGAGATATGTATAGATGAAACTGAAAGGCAAATATTCGGAGAGCTCGGTACTGCACGCGATAATCCTCGCTGCGGCTGCGGTCGTCTCGGTTGCAGTGTTCTTCGTCGTGCTCAACATTACCGGCAGCGAAGTCCCTAAGATAGAGCTCCCCTCGGCTGAGACTACGACCACGGCCGCTTCCTCGACGGAAGCCCCCGAAGAGGATACCGGCTACAAGGCAGACAAGGATCTCGTGAACGAGATGTTTGACGCTGCGGAAGGTCTTATATACGGGAATTACACCGTTCTGAGGCTCTACTACACAAAGGGGCTCCCCCATGAGGACGAACCCTACGGAAATGAGCCCGAGGACGGCTATTACACCGTCGCGAGCGAAGACTACAGCTCGATAGACCAGCTCAACGAGATCGTTGACAAGACATATACAAAGGATCAGGCCAATGAGATCAAGACGGACCCCCTTGGCTACGGTGCGATCTATAAGACCCGTGACAACGGCACCCTCGGTATAATACAGAATTATACCCCTATGCAGTATGACCGTTCATGGGAGAACCCCAAGCTTGAGATCGAACCCCTGAGCGACACCGAGTGCGCAATAACCGTCACGATCCACGAAAAGTCCGATGACTCCGACGTGCCGCTCAACGCGGTCATGGTGAAGTCGGAAGACGGCTGGAGACTCACTTCCGTTATATTCTGAGAAAATGAAATGATGTGTTCTGATGGCAAAAAATAAAAAGGATAATCCGGTGGCAGTCTATGCGGTCGCAAGCCAGATCGGCTTTATCGTCATAACCCCGCTGCTCGTGTTCGTCATAGGCGGGACATGGCTGGTCGATAAGCTGGGGTGGCCGGACTGGCTCAATATCGTCTTCGTCGCCGTGGGTATAATATCCATGAGCGTCGGAGCTATGAACTACCTCAAAAAGCTCATAGCTATGTACGACAACAGCGAATCCGGCACGGGCGCTTCCGAAATAAAGCACGACAAGCGCGATCACGACTACTACGACCAGTATTCCAAAAGCAAGAAACTATGAGTTTAAAAATAAACAGATACACAGCCGAAGAGCTCAGGGCTATGCTCCCGTTTATTGCAGTCACCGACGGCGCCGTGCTCCTGGCTTCGGTATTGTTCGGGATATTTGCCGGGTTCGACTGGAGAATGTTCAGCGGGCTCGCAGCAGGGAATCTGCTGATGCTGGCGAACTTCGTCCTTATAGGCTATACCGTCGAAAGAACGCTCCGCTGCAGGGATTTCCGGCGGGCACGTTCGATAAGCAGCATCTCCTATGGGCTCAGATACGCGGGTCTTTTCGCGGCTCTCGCCGGACTGCTCACGATAAACGCGATCAATATAGTGACAGCTTTGCTGCCGCTTTTCTACCCTAAAATATACTATACTTTTTTCTATGCGCTGACGCGCGGGAAGGATGATGGATCATGCTGACAGAAACAACGCTCATGGCAGGAGAGTTCACCGTAGAAGGCCCGTTAAGGTCAATACCTCTGCCGTTCCTTGAAGGGATACTCGGTGAAGAGAATGCCTGTATAGCCGAGTCCGTTGTTACCCAGTGGGTGGTAATGGTCATACTCGGAGTCGTTTTCTTCATACTCGGAAGGAATCTTAAACTCAAGCCCGAGACTAAACGCCAGGCTGCGGCGGAATGGATAGTAAGCTTCTTCGTGGGCAACGTCGAGACCTCAATGGGTACATACTATAAGAAGCGCTACGCACCGTACATCGGCGCGCTGTTCTGCTTCTGCATACTCTCGTGTCTTATGGGTCTTTTCGGACTGCGCAATCCCACTGCCGACGTTTCCGTCACCGGAACATGGGCACTCATCACATTTGTGCTCGTTCTCTGGACAAAGATAAGAACAGGCGGCTTCAAGGGCTACCTCCACAGCTTTATCGAACCGCTGCCTTTCATGCTTCCCTTCAATATCATAGGCGACTTCGCGAACCCGATCTCACAGGCTATGCGTCTATTCGGAAACAACCTCTCCGGTATGGTTATCGGCGGACTTGTGTACTTCGCGCTCGGAAGCTTCGCCATTGCAGTACCCGCGGTCCTCTCCCTCTACTTCGATCTCTTCTCCGCGGTGATCCAGTCTTACATCTTCTGCACTCTGACAATGTCATACGTCGCTATGGCAGATATGTCCGAGTAAGAGATCGCAGCATAAGTTATCCCGGGGAAGGTTCCCCTGAATAAAAAAGTAAAAATTTCCTGCAAAAGCAGGTTGAAAGGACAGGTATTCTTATGGACAATTTAGGATTTGTAATGGGCGCATCGGCTATTGGTGCGGGTCTCGCAATGATCGCGGGTCTCGGCCCCGGTATCGGTGAAGGTTACTGCGGCGGTAAGGCAGTTGAGGCTATCGGAAGACAGCCGGAAGCATCGGGCTCGATCACAAGACAGATGATCATAGGCGACGCACTTGCAGAAACAACAGGTATCTACTCCCTCGTTGTAGCGCTTCTCCTTATGTACGCTAACCCCTTCATCGGAAGACTCTGATAACGCAAAAGTACGGAAGGAGCTGTGAAAATGGGCTTTACATTGTCAGCAGGTGAGTTTCTCCAGCTGGTAAACATAAATCCCGCAACTATCGTTTTCACGCTTATCAACACGGCAATAATCATAGCTCTCTATTTCTTCTTCCTGCATAAGCCGGTAATGAAGATAATGGAAGAGCGCAAGAACAAGATCAACAGCGAGATGCAGGCAGCCGAGGACGCTCAGGCGGAAGCGGAGGCCGTAAAGGCGGAATATACCGAAAAGCTCAAAGAGTCCAAGGAAGAAGCCGCTCAGATCGTGTCCGCGGCCGTGAAGCGCGCAGGCGAACGTGAAAACCAGATAATAGCGGAAGCTCAGCAGGAAGCTGCCAACCTTAAAAAGAAGGCGGAAGAAAGCATAGAGCTTGAAAAGAAAAAAGCGATCAACGAGATCAAGGACCAGATCTCCGATATCGTCATCATGGCGAGCGAGAAGGTCTGTGAAAAGGAAATATCCAAGTCCGACAACGAGGCTCTCATAAACAAGTTCATAGCCGAGGTCGGAAACGAATAAACCAACCGAAAGGAAAGATCTATGGCAGGCTTAGTCGAAAAGACATACGGCGATGCACTTTTTGAGCTTATCCTCGAGGACGGAGCCGACAAGCTCCCCGCGGCAAAAGCGGAACTTGCGGCGGTAAATTCGATAATCACGGATATTCCCGAGCTTATAAAGCTGTCAAAGACCCCGACTGTCGAAAAAGAAGAAAAGCTCGGACTGATCGAGAGCGCCTTCAAGGGCAGGCTCTCCGAGTACATCTATAATTTCCTTATGGTGCTCATGGAAGCGAGCAGACTCGAATACTTCGGCAAAATAACCGAGTATTTCGGCGAACGCTGCAACGAACACCTCGGCATCGCCGAGATCACGGTCGTTACTTGCCAGCCCCTCAGCGAGAAGGCAAAGAAGGATCTCTCCGCGAAGATGGAGAAGCTCCTCGGCAAGAAGATCGAGATGAAGGAAGAGATCGATACTTCGATAATCGGCGGCATCGTCGTTAAAAACGGCAATACAACGCTTGACGGAAGCGTGAGGGCAAGACTTCGTGCCCTCAGAACAGATATCGGCAGCGTGATCTGCTGATACCGGAAAAGACAATTCTCCCGCTTATGACGGGATGAAAGGAAAGACGAGAATATGGAATTACGCCCTGATGAAATAACAGGTATAATAAAATCCAAGATCAAGGCATTCGACTCCAAGATCACTCTCACCGATACGGGTACGGTAGTTACCGTCGGAGACGGTATCGTTCGTATCCACGGACTTGAGAACTGCATGATAAACGAGCTTCTCGAATTCGATAACGGTGTCCAGTGTATGGCTCTTAACCTTGAGCAGGATTTTGTCGGTGCGGTTATGCTCGGCTCCGACGCCGACATCAAAGAGGGTTCCAACGTAAAAAGAACGGGTAAGATCATATCCGTTCCGGTAGGCGACGCACTTCTCGGACGTGTAGTAAACGCGCTGGGTGAGCCTATCGACGGCAAGGGACCGATAGTTTCCGATGAATACCGCCCCGTAGAACGCATTGCGCCCGGTATCATCACAAGAAAATCCGTCGATACACCTTTACAGACAGGTATCAAGGCTATCGACTCGATGATCCCGATAGGACGCGGACAGCGTGAGCTTATCATAGGCGACAGACAGACGGGTAAGACCGCTATCGCCGTCGATACTATAATCAATCAGAAGGATACAGATGTATTCTGTATCTACGTTGCCATAGGACAGAAGGCTTCCACAGTCGCGTCCGTGGTCGAACAGCTCACCAACGCAGGTGCGATGGACTACACGATCGTAGTATCCGCAACCGCGGCAGAGCTTGCACCGTTACAGTACATAGCACCCTACTCCGGCTGTGCTATGGGTGAATACTTCATGGAGAAGGGAAAGGACGCTCTCATAATCTATGACGACCTTTCCAAGCACGCAGTCGCTTACCGTGCGATGTCGCTGCTCTTAAAGCGCCCGCCGGGACGTGAAGCTTACCCCGGAGATGTATTCTATCTGCATTCAAGACTTCTCGAACGTGCAGCCAACCTCAACGAAGATTACGGTGGCGGTTCCCTTACCGCGCTCCCGATCATCGAAACACAGGCGGGCGACGTATCGGCATATATCCCCACAAACGTAATTTCTATCACCGACGGTCAGATATTCCTTGAGACAGAGCTCTTCAACTCCGGTATCAGACCTGCCGTAAACCCGGGTATCTCGGTATCCCGTGTCGGCGGCTCGGCTCAGATAAAGGCTATGAAGAAGGTATCCGGCTCCCTCAAGCTCGAATATTCCCAGTACAGAGAGCTCCAGGCATTCTCTCAGTTCGGTTCCGACCTCGACGCGGATACAAAGGCGCGTCTTGCAAAGGGCGAACGTATAGTTGCAGTATTAAAGCAGCCTCAGTCCTCACCGCTCAGCGTTGAAGACCAGATCATCATAATCTTTGCCGTAATCAACGATTACCTCAAGGATATACCCGTTGATAAGGTACCGGAATTCGAGAAGGCACTCTTCGAGCACATGGCTTCAGATCATGCAGAAATAATCGACGATCTGAAGAAGAACAAGGTGCTCTCCGCGGATAACGAGGAAAAGCTCAGAGCTGTCCTCAAGAACTTTGCGGCAAACTTCTGAAAATGCCCGCTGTAAGGTAAGCAAGAGCACAGACAAGAAAGGATAAATCATGAGTAAAGCATCGTTCGTATTAAGTGTAATATCCATTAGCCTCACGGCTCTTCTGGCTTTGGCTGCGGTTTTCCTCTGCCTTACAAACAAGGTCGTTTATATCGACAGCGACCGCTGAACGAACAACTCCCGCGGGCAACTGCGGGATCGTGAAAGGAATGGGATAAATGGCTACGGGCAACATGAAGGACATAAAGCGCCGTATAAAGAGCGTCGGCTCGACAAGACAGATAACGAAAGCTATGGAACTCGTCGCGTCGTCAAAGCTCAGAAAGGCTAAGCAGCGCTCGGAAAGCGGACGTCCTTACTTTGAAGCACAGTATGAGCTGCTCGCGGAAATTGCGTCGGTAAAGAAGGATTTCAGCACGATCTTCACCGAGGAGCGTGAGATAAAGAACCGCTTGTTCATCGTCATCGCAGGTGACAGAGGACTCGCGGGAGGCTTCAACTCGAATATACTGAAAGCGGCTGCCGCAGCGCATAAGGACGATCCGGTAAAGCCGAAGATAATAGCGATCGGCAGAAAAGCCGTTGACTACTTCGACAAGCACGGTTATGATGTGGTCGCGAAATATCCGTACTTCGCGGAAAAAGCAAAGACCGCACACTGCATGGACATAGCCCAGATAGCCGTAGATCTTTTCGCTGTGGGCGAAGTCGATGAAGTCGAGCTGTTCTATACGGCGTTCGTATCGCCGCTCGTGCAGACCCCCGAGTGCGCAAAGCTACTCCCGATAGCAAATATCGGCGAAGGAACGGGTGAGGACCTCGGGCTCATAAACTATGACCCCTCACCGGAAGCGGTATTCGACAGAGTGCTCCCGAAGTTCCTTATGAGCATGATAAGCTGCGCGGTCGTTGAGTCTTTCGCCTCCGAACAGGGTGCGAGACGCACGGCAATGGAGAGCGCAACGGACAACGCGGACGAGATGATCGCAAACCTCTCGCTCGTATATAACCGCGCAAGACAGGAGAAGATCACCAATGAGATCACAGAGATCGTCTCCGGCGCAAATGCGTTAAGTTAACAGATACCAGATAATTTCGCCAAGCCTTTTCAAAAGGCTTGCGGGGTAGTCTGACGCGGCTCTCGCAGCTACGCTGCGGAGACGCTCGAAATCCCGCCGGTATGCACGGCGGCTGAAAGGAAAAAGGCAGAAATGGCTGAAAAAAACATAGGCACGGTCGTTCAGATCATCGGTGCAGTCCTGGATATAAAATTTTCACCGGACTCGCTGCCGAATCTGAAAAACGCCATTGAGATCGACAATAACGGGCAGCGCCTTGTGGTGGAAGTCGCACAGCATATCGGTGACGATATCGTGCGCTGCATAGCTATGGGCGCTACCGACGGACTCGTAAGAGGCACGAAAGCTGTCGATACCGGAAAATCCATAACAGTACCTGTCGGCAAGGAGACCCTCGGCAGAATCTTCAATCTGCTGGGTGAGCCTGTTGACAACCTCCCCGCTCCCGAAACCGAAGAGCGCTGGGAGATCCACAGAGAGCCCCCGTCATATGAGGAGCAGGCTGCAACAAACCAGATCCTCGAAACCGGTATAAAGGTCGTTGACCTTATCGCTCCTTACCTCAAGGGCGGTAAGATCGGACTTTTCGGTGGTGCGGGCGTCGGCAAGACAGTCCTCATCATGGAGCTCATCAACAACGTTGCAAAGCAGCACGGCGGTCTTTCCGTATTCACGGGCGTCGGCGAGCGTACCCGTGAGGGTAACGACCTTTACAACGAAATGAAGGAATCCGGAGTTATCAACAAGACCGCACTCGTTTACGGTCAGATGAACGAGCCCCCCGGAGCAAGAATGAGAGTAGGTCTTTCCGGACTTACAATGGCCGAATACTTCCGCGATAAGGAAGGTCAGGACGTTCTTCTCTTCATAGACAACATATTCAGATTTACACAGGCAGGTTCGGAGGTTTCCGCACTTCTCGGACGTATGCCTTCCGCCGTTGGTTACCAGCCTACTCTTGCAACGGAAATGGGCGCTCTCCAGGAGCGTATCACTTCCACAAACAAGGGCTCTATCACCTCGGTACAGGCAGTTTACGTCCCCGCCGATGACCTTACCGACCCGGCGCCTGCAACTACATTCGCCCACCTCGATGCAAAGACCGTTCTTTCGCGTAATATTGCATCTATGGGTATCTACCCCGCGGTGGATCCGCTCGATTCAAGCTCCCGTATCCTTACCCCCGACATCGTCGGAAACGAGCACTACGAAGTTGCCCGTGCGGTACAGGCTACGCTCCAGCGTTACAACGAGCTCCAGGATATCATCGCTATCCTCGGTATGGACGAACTCGACGACAACGATAAGCTCATCGTTGCAAGAGCAAGAAAGATCCAGCGTTTCCTCTCCCAGCCGTTCAGCGTTGCGGAACAGTTCACGGGTATGCAGGGCAAATATGTCCCGATCAAGGAGACGATAAGAGGCTTCAAGGAGATCATCGAAGGAAAGCACGACGATCTTCCCGAGTCCGCATTCCTCTTTGTCGGCACTATCGACGAGGCAGTCGAGAAGGCAAAGAAGATGCAGTCATAACCGAAAGGGCGTGAGGAAATGACTCCGTTTAAACTACAGATAATCACTCCGGACGGCGTGTTCTTTGACGGAATGACCGAAAATGTCATCGTCCGCACGACTGTCGGAGACAAGGGTATCCTTGCACACCACGAGCCATATGTTGCAGCCCTGACTATAAGCAAGTTCAAGGTGAAGATAGACGGCGAATTTCGCTACGGCGCGATCTCGTCGGGCGTTATAAAAGTGGGTAAGGACAAGACTGTTATCCTCGCACAGAGCTGTGAATGGGCGGACGAGATCGACGTTGACCGCGCGGTGAGGGCAAAAGAACTTGCCGAGAGCCGCATAAGCGAGTACGAAAAGGCCAACGATCAGAAGAACCTCGATATCGCCGAGTTCAAACTCAAACGTGCGCTTAACAGAATAGAAGCCGCTAAAATGCAATAAACCGCTGCCCTGTGCATATAACTGTGCACAGGGCTTATTTTTCCGTGCATATGAAATTACTGACTGAAACTATACTTATAACAGGGGCTGCGGCTTCCGCTCTGCTCTTTTGCAGTATCTCCGCTTCGGCTCAGACAGACGACTCGCCATACCGGGTGATCTACGAAGAAAACGGAATGACGCTCCGCAGGCACTATGCGGAAAACGGCGAAGATACCTACCCATTCCCGACAGTCTGTCTCTCCGGAATCACAAAACAGCACCACACCCGCTACATGAACGACCTCGGCAATAACAAGCCCCTTTCCGCGGAGATGACTTTCAACAGCAGCTCGGGAAAGCTTTACCTGTATGACACCGTAACGCTTAGGAACGGTCAGATACACCACGCCGCAGGTGCCTATATCGACAGTGACTACAGCATTCCCGTTGCCGATCTTGCGGAAGTGTTCGAGAAGGACGGGGTGATGCTCTACACCTTCACGTTCTATGATGAGGCAGTCGGTGAAGAGACTGCCGCACAGGTGCAAAAGGCAAAACATATCATAGCCGAATGTACGGAATGCACCGTGAACGTTATGTCCGGCGACGATATCACTGACGTTTACGGTCATTCCGGTGACTACACCTCGTCGGTGGAGCTGCGGCTCACTACCGATATATCCGAGCTTACGCTGCCGGAGCTCAAGCCCCTCGTTTACACCGGGAAAACACAGAAGCCGGAAGTGACACTGCACGACATAGACTACGAGCTGCGACCCGGGGAAGATCTCACGGTAAAATACAGGAACTGCAAAAAGATCGGCACCGGTTCCGTTATCATCACGGGAAAAGGCAGATACTCCGGCTCGGTGACGCTTGAATTCAGCATAGTCCCACCCGCTCCCTCGCTTAGCGCAGTCAGGGCAGGGAACCGTACCCGGCTCGTATGGAGCGGGTCGGGAAAGGTCGATGCATATGTGATATACTGCTCCAAAGACGGAGGAAAGAGCTGGGCAAAGCTTGCTTCCGCAGCCGGAAGCAAGTCGGGCTGTAAACTCAGACCCAGTCCCGACAGCGGCTATCTTTACAAGGTCAGAGCTTATACAAAAACAGACGGAAAGAAGTATTTCAGCGATTATTCGGCGTCCGTAAGCGTAGAATGACTGATATTAACCTAAACTTACATGATTTAGCTAAATAAAAGAGCTAAAAGCCGTCAAAATGCGTTCAAAGTTTGTGCAAAATAACTATTGACCGTAGGGTCATCTTAATATATAATATAAAGTAGCGTAAAGGCTTTATTTTGCCTTTTATTTTAAGGAGGAATATAATCATGAACTTTAAAAAGTCTATCGCAGCTATAGCTGCGGCTTCTATCACAGCTGTTTCCGCTTCCGCTGCAGCAGGCGCTGAGCTCGTAGTACAGGGCGGTGCACAGGACGCTAACGGAATGGATCTCGTTTGCGCAAGCTCCACTTCCTGGATGCCTATCGCTTACAACAACGGTGAGCGTAACGAGAGCGTTCTCGCAGACAAGAACAAGGCTATCGTTGACTACGGTGTTGACTGGACACAGGCTAAGAGCGTTGAGGTACAGTTCCACATCACAGAAGATACCCGTGAAGATTTCGCAGAAGAGAACAACTTCGGCGGCGCTATCATCGTTTCCAGCAACGCAGCAGGCAACTCTGACCACAACTGGAACGCTAAGGAATTCTACGGCGTAAACGATGATGCTCTCGAATTCACAGCAGAGTCCGCTAAGGAACTCCAGGCTGAAAAGGTAAGCGACTACACATACAAGGTAGTTTGCCCGATCGACGATACAAACTCCGTTGTTCCGAATGCACAGATGGTACAGATCGCATTCTCCGACTACGCAGGTGCAGTGTGGTGGCAGGCAGTCGTTGACTACATGGCAGTCAAGGACGCAAGCGGCAACGACCTCATCAGATGGGATGGCGCTACAGGTAAGGCAACAGCAGCATCGGCTTCCGCTACCGAAGCAACAGAAGAAGCTTCCGCTACAGGCAATGTAGATGCAGCAACAGACAGCAGCAAGGGCTCTCCTGACACAGGTATCGCAGATGTAGCAGCAGTTGCAGGTCTCGCAGTTGTAGCAGCAGGCGCATTCGTAGTTGCTAAGAAGAGAAAGTAATTGAAGACGCAATAAATAAGAAAAGCAGGCTCGTTATCGGGTCTGCTTTTTTATCATCATAAGCTTATATATCGAGCTTTAGAAGCTCCACCGCATTCCTGAAAAAGATACGATCCTTGTCATTGTCGGAAACGTCGAGTCCTTCCACAAGTTTTATCTCATCGCGCGGGTCGCTCCACGGAATATCGCTTGCGAACAGTATTTTGTCCACGCCGTGCTTCTTCACAATTGCGGCGAAAAGCTCACGGTCGATGTCTTTTGCTACAAACGCAGTATCGAAATATACATTCGGCAGTCCTGCCGCATAACGAAGAACGTGCTCCCACTGGTAGTTTCCGCCCATATGCGCACCGATGAAAGTGAGCTTCGGGTACTTTTCGCTAAGTTCGATAAGATCGTAGGGCATTGCGCGATGCACGATCGGTGAGACGGGATCATAGCCCATGTGAAAGACGATGGGAAGTCCGAGCTCCTCGCACCGCCTATATATCCGGTGACAGTGCTCGTCGAATATAAACACGCCCTGGTAGTCGTTGTGCAGCTTGATGCCTTTAAACCCCATAGCCTTGATGCGGTCGAGCTCGTCGAGAGCGTCATCGGCAAACGGGTGGACTGTACCGAAGGGTATGATGCTCCCGCCCTTTACCTCGTTGACCCAGTCGTTTATCTTTCTCTGCTGGGTGGGCTTTGTTGCAATAGGTAGCAGCACCCCGTAGTCTATACCGGTGCTCGCGAGAAGGTCTCTTGCGCCTTTTATGGTGCCGTCGGTGTAGCACGGGCAGTCTGCGGTAGCGGTGAGCTTAGCGATCACGCGTTCTGCGAGCGAATCTGTGTAAGCATGAATGTGGGTATCTATTATCATTGGTTTTCTGTTGTCTCCTGTCAAAAAATACGTCCCTGCTCTCCGGGCTGCCTCTGAGCAGCGCCTTTCCCGAAGGAGCAGGGAATGTCAGATCTATACAAGTTTCCGGACATAGTCCCGGACGCGCTCATAAGCGGCCGTCGAAGGACCTGCCGGAACCTCCGAAACCGGAGCCTGCGGCAGTGTAGCCGGCAGTCTTTTTACGGTCGGAGTTGACATTTTCGAGCTGGACGCGAAGTTCCTTGACTCTTGCGTCAACACGGGCAGCAGCCTGCTTTTCCTTGTCGGCGATAGCAATACGCGCCGAATTGAGCTTAACTGCCGCTTTATGTATCTCGCGAAGTTCCGCGGAAAGCCCGAGGGGCACGCGGTCGCCGCGTATCATGCGATGTACGAGGTCGCTTTCCTGTTGAGTGCAGTCGCTGCAAAGATCGTCGATCTCTGAACGGTATCTTCCCATCTCATCTATTATACCGGAGCGCCGCAGGATTATATCCTCAAGCGTCTCATCTATGTCGGTATTGATGATCTCGGTGGTGGCAGCGCTGTACTTTTCTGTGAGGGCTGTCATATCACCGATGATATTAACGATCCTCGTCTTGATCTCTTCGGTCATACGATCACCTTATACTTTCGGCATCGCGGCAACCTGTGCGAATGCATCACGAAGATCCGCGAACATAGGGAGCAGTTCCTTTATGATGACAATATCCTTCTTCATATTCGCCTGAATGAGCTGTCTGTTAAAGAAATCATACAGAGCGTCAAGATCTTTTGACATCGGTATGCTCATATCAAGCACCGAGCGAAGGGCGTTGACTATATCCTGCGTTTTCTGCAGGGATTTGTTTGCACCGGCATAATTCTTTTCCCCGATCGCAATGATCGCGAGGTTCATCTGCTTTTCAGCTTCGTCGTAAAGCTTTACGACGATCTCCATGGGAGTGAGGGTCTGAAGAGACTGCTTCTTGTATTCGGAATATGCGTTTGCCGCCATAAACGGTACCTTCCTTTTTTCTGAATATACAGCCGCACGACGTACCTTCGCCTGTGCGGCTGCAATTGTTTTTTAAGCTGCAGTACCACAGGCTTTACGCTGTGATATGCACATTATTACATAAAGTAGGACTGGAACGACGCCTGCTGGCTGTTCATTGTTCCGAGAAGAGACTCCATGCTCGAATATCTCTTCCAGAGTCTGTTCTGTTCGTTTTCATAACGAAGATTGAGAGCTGTGATCTGGGTCTTTGTTCTCTTGATCGCATTATAGATCTCGTTGTCCTTTGCGGAAGAACCGGTTGCAAGACCGGCTTTTCTGATAAGAGAGCCCTTATCCGTACCGGTGGAGCCGATACCGAGGTTAAGCGCATCGGAGAACTTCTTCATGATGCCGTTGTCGCTGTCGGAGAAGAGTTTCTGGATATCATCGAGGTGGTTCTCGATAGCCTTGTCGAGTGCGTCATCGTCAACGGTAGCGAACTTACCGTGCTGGTTATAGTCCGAAACCGTCTTGAGACCCATGGACGAAAGCGAGAACACATTTCCGTCGAGACCCTCAACGCTTCCCATAAGAGCGGTACGAAGACCTGTCATAACTGTTGTGGTGATGCTGTCGTGGTAGAGCAGACCCTTCTTGGATTTCTCCTCCCACTTCTCTTCCTGCTTCTCGGTAAGATCGAGGTCTTCCTTATCCGAGTCTGTGAGGAAATAGTAGTCCTTCTCGGGCTTCTCGTCGAGGTACTTGTAAACGTCCTCGATAAGCTGGTTATAATCCTTTACGAAGTCCTTTATGAGATCCTTTATGGAAGAAGTATCCTTGCCTACCGAAACGGTGTACTCAACGGGATCCTCGCCGGGAGCGGGCTCCTCCGCTCTGTTGGATATGGTGAACGTCGAACCGTCAACATCAATGCTGTTGGTCTCGCTCTGGTAGAGCTTGCCGTTGATATATACCTCAAGGTTCTCGCCCGCAGTGAAATCGCCGCCTGTTATACCGAGCAGACCCATGAGATTTCCGCCGTCGGTATCCTCGATGTTCACTTCGCTTGAAAGACCGAACTTTGACGATGTGACAGTGAACGCGTTGTCAAGCGACGAGTAGGTCATCTTGACGCCTGCCGAAGACGCATTTACCTTCTTCATCATATCGTTCACGGTAGTTTCGCCGTCGAAGGAGAAGCTCTTGCCGTTTACGGTGAAGTTGTAATTTCCGTTCTCGTCGGCTGTGGCACCTATATCGGAGAGCTTAGTGGAGTTGGTGATCTGGGTAATAGAGGTAGTCTCGCCCGAGCCTGCATTACCGAGGGCTTCGGCGCTGTTCGCGCTGTTCTTTCCTACGGTCATGGCAGTCTGGAGATAGTTCTTCTGGGTGTTGCCCTCACCATCGGTGCTTTCGGTATAAGCCTTTATCTCAGCCTTATTTGTGTCAGCATTATAGTTTACTTCAAACTTGGTGCCGTCGTCGAGCTCAAGATTGCCGATGCTGTTCTTGAGGGCAGACTCATTGAAGTGGTCGATGATGTTTTCCTTGGAGAGGTCATAGCTTGCACCGGACTCGTTGTAAACGGACTTCTTGTACTGGGAGAAGAGGTTGCTCTCGGAAGCCGTCCATGATTCCTTGCTGAGGTGCCAGCTGTCGGATTCTATCTTTTCGGATTTCCATGAATCAAAATCCTTAATCGGATCGTCTGTCTGCGCTTCCGCGAACTCTGCCTTTGCAGTCTCATTGCCGAGACCTTCGGCATCGGATACTGCCCAGTCATGCAACGAGAGCGCGGTCGTGGGGTCGTCAAGACCTTCCCTGTAGGTGTCATAAGCCGCTCTTGCCTCGTCAGAAAGGTGAGAAGCTGTGTAAGAGTGCTCGTAAGCGTCGTAGCCGACTTCGTAATACGTCTCGTCGTAGTCTGTCTCGCCGTTGCCGGTACCGTCGTACTTATGTTCAAGCTTTGTGAGCTTGTCGGAAAGCTCGGTGCTGAGGTCCGCGCCGCTGAGATACTCGTATGCGCTCTTCATAGCGGGCTCGGCATCTTCGATCTGGCTCTTGTAGCTGTCGTTGTCCTGTGCCCACTCGTAAATTCCCTTAGCGTCATCGCCTGCTTCTGCGGCATAGCTGTCGTATGCAGACTTTGCCTCGCTGGAGAGAGCGCTTCTTGCAAAGCTGTCCTTGTACTCGGTGTACTTCGCGTTGAGTTCTTCGTCGGCTGCAGCCCACTTGCTTATCTGAGTGTCCTTCTGCTCCGCGAGAGCCGAGTTGTACAGCGCGTTGATGTCATCGTCGGAAGCTGTCTCTTTCCAGGACTTGAACGCGTCGTAACGAACGGATTCCTTGTAATCCTCGGAGATCTGCTTATAGAGGGAAACTGCCTCGGAGTGCTCCAGCATAAGCTGTGCGCCCTTGGTGTTCGCATCCGATTCCGAGAGAGTGGGATCCTGGGACATGAGGTAGCTCGTGAGCTCAGCGCCGTCGCGGGTCGTACCGTCAGCCACGTTTATGAGCCCGTCGCTTATAGCCTTGTCGAAATACGAGGGTTCAAGGGTCTGGAACGATGTGGAAACAGACTTGCCGCCGACCTGGAAAGAGACGATATTTGTACCCGTCTTGAGGTCTGCGCTCGAAAGATCAATTGTATTCGTGCTGTCCATCTTTCCTACGCCGGACATCGTGATACCCTTGCCTGCACGGGAAGTTATCTGACCCTGGTCATCGAGAAAGACCATACCTTCGTATCTCTCCGCGTTGTCCGCGTCATCGCCGACAGACGCGTTGCTCTCGCCGAAAGCTTCTTCAAGAGCCTTGTTGATATTGTCGCGGACGCCCGATGAAGTTGCGGCACCGTTGAAGCTTATGGTCTTGGTAGTGTCGCCGACAGTCACGGTCATACCGTATTCTTTGCTGCTGTCGCCGGTGAGCGAGTCGAGATCGACTTTAGCGCTTCCGCTTATGGACTTGCCTGTGAGCTTTGCCTGCTTTGCGGTTTTGTTTACTGCAACTTTATAGTCGCCGGCGTTTGAGTTTATCGTAGTGGTCACAGAAATACCCGAAGCAAGCGTTTCGACGTTTGCGGAATCATACACCTTGGAGGAGTACTTGTTCCACATGGACGTACCGGAAAGGTAGCTGTCCTTGTTGAGTACATCGAAATACTTGTTCTTTATATTCTGCATCTTGGAGATGATGTCTCTGTAAGCTTCCTGGGTCGCCTCATACTTGAGGACGTTACGCTCCTGCTTTGTAGCTTTGAGCTTTGTGTTCGCGGTAAGAGCATTTATAATGGACTCGGTATCGAGACCGGAGTTCATACCGCTCATTCTGAT
Source organism: Ruminiclostridium sp. (assembly GCA_017635095.1). Taxonomy (GTDB): domain Bacteria; phylum Bacillota; class Clostridia; order Oscillospirales; family Ruminococcaceae; genus Ruminiclostridium_E. The sequence goes on from JAGBMA010000160.1 coordinate 47,061, forward strand.
GAGATCATTTGCCATATTAGATCAAATCCTTTCTGCATTCGGCTCTGAAAGCCGATATACCCCGATCCGTCGGGATATCTGTGTTTTACTGCTTCTTCAAAGTGAGCAGTGCGTCGAGAGCGTCCTTTGAAACTGCCTGAGACGAATCAAGGTTGGTCTCCTGCGCGTGTCTTAACTCATTTCTTATGATCTTTATATCCTTAGGTGCAGATATACCGAGCTTTACTCTGTCTTTTGCAACTTCAAGCACGGTTATCTCTATATTATCCGCAATTATAACGCTCTCTTCTGTCTTTCTTGTAACAACGAGCATCACTTCACCTCCCGTGAAGAATAAACGGGCATTCTGAAAGGATAATCAAGCGGAAGGATCACTTGTATAGCCTTGCGGTTTGCTTTGTTGATAACGATAGGCGATTTCATATTGACTGTCGTGTGCTTGTAGTCGGCAGGTACTTTTGCAATAACGAGAGCGGTAGCGTCGTCATCGTTCCCGAGACCGAGAAGCGAGCGCTCGTTGTCCGCAAGTATCACAGTAAATCCGCCGTCTATGAGCACGGGGTTGAAAACGATGAAGCAGAGAGTGGGATCATCGAGCGACTGGAGCCACATCGGATAGACACCTTCGCCGAGAGGCGAGAGAAGAGCGAACCTCTTGTTGTCCTCGAACGCGTAAAGACCGTTCGGGAAATCATAAATATCCTTTTCATCGACTTCGATAGTGCCAAAATCCCTTGTTTCAATATTAATCATGTTCGTTTTCCTTTCGTTGACGCGGAGCCCGGTGCGCCTGCCCCGCTTATTTCGCGCATATCAGCGCACAGCCGCACCGCTGTTATCAGCCGTGTACGTCTATCTTGGGGACATAATTGGGGTCGGACTGCGGGGGAACGTAGATCGGATCGCCGAGATACTCGATCTCGACTCTTGGCATCTGTGTGATGTTGAACTCGACCTTGCCGGGAATGAATTCAAGGGGAACTATCCCCGCGTTGTCCCAGTCTATATTAACATCGCCCGCATCATAGTTTATGTTGAGAACGCCGTCTTCAAACGTTACGTCCGCGCCTTCCTTCGGAAGGAAATCCATTATCGTCTGGATCGTCTGGCCCGCCTTGTTGTTCTGTGCGGCGATCTCGGCAGGGGAAACGCCCCGTACGAGCTGATCGCCCTCATTGACTATCTTGGCAGTGCCCTGATATGCTACAGAGATACCGTCGTTGGCGTTGCGCTTTATGAAGTCCTCGTTGTTATAGTGTCCGAAGCCGAGACTTGAACGCGCCGCGTAAGTATCCACCTTGATCTTGGGCGGCTCGGAATGTATCTTCAGCTCGCCCTGGTCAGTCTGAATGTTCATTTTCAGCGACCGGTCCGGATTGTTGATCTTCGGGTTCGATAATTCACCTTTGCGGATATTTATCTCCACCTTGATCGGAATTGAAGTAATACTCAGAAGATTACTGTCAACCATTGCTGATCAGCTCCTTTCATAGATTTTTAATTGATATAGTTGAATATGGTCTGCGAAAGAACGGAAGAACCCATCTGCAGAGAAGCGTTATAAACGGATTCGAGCACCTTCCAGCGTGTTATCTCGCTTGGGAGATCCGTGCTTTCGATATCATTCTGCTTGCTCTTGAGGTTTATCATGACTTCCTCAAGTCTGTCGGTGTTGAACTCTATGAATTTCGAGTTGGTACCGAGATCCGCTATCGCCATCGAGATATTGCTCTGTGCCGCATAGATCAAATCCGCATATCTTGCGACCATATCCTGATCTCCCGCCCTCAGATACTTTGCAGAATCGAGAACGAGCTGGATAAGATTGTTTGCATATCCTCTGTTCTGGTAAACATCGACCTGGTTCTCCGCACCGCTCGCGTTGCTTATAGAGACCGAGGCACCCTCAACGGGGTAGTTCACGGTGCCGGTCGGAAGGACCACCGGTATGTTATAGTCGCCGAAAAGACCGCTCGTGCTGATGCTCTTGTTGGTCTGGGTGACTGTATCTGCCACGGTATCTCCGGGCTTGATGATGACCTGTTTTCCGTTAAGGTTTATAGCGTAAGTCTTGTCGGGATCGGTGCTTCCGGTGGTAAGAGATGCAACATCAACGCCTCCGTCTGCATTTGCACCGACTTCGCCGTAATCGCCGTAGCTTGAGACCTCGGCAAACTTCTTGTTCGCGCCCTCTATGCGGCCGCTTGCATAAAGATCGTATTTGCCCTCTCCGAACGCGCGGTCAAGGGAAGTCTTGAGGGAATCCATGGACTGGTTCACAGTATCCCCGCCCTTGAAGTCAACGTGTCTCGTGACGCCGTTCATAACGACTTCAAGCGAGTAGTATGTGTCTTTCTCAACGGATCCGAAATCTATCGTTCCGTCCGTGTTCATGGGGGTATTCTTGTATGTGTACCATTCGGGGTTGTCAATGTACTTGAACTGGCCGTTTTCGTTCATTTCCGGACCGGTCATGAAATTGTCCTTGATCGCGTTGTTTATGTTCGCAACGGTAGTTTCGTCGTCGGAACCGCCCTGGAATGTTATCTCGCAGGATCTTCCGCCTGCGGAAACATTGATCGTGTATTCCTTTCCGTCCTCGATGCTGTTGAGATCTATACTTACCGCCTGCTTCTGAACGCCGCAGCCTGTGCACTTCACGCCGTTGAAGGTTATGGGGAGCGCAGTCTGACCGTCTATGCGGTCTATATTCGTATCGGTCGCCATGCCGATACCGATATCGAGGTAAGACTCGCCGCTGTAGGGGAAGTCATCGGGGTTGCCCGAAGAGTTTACGGGCACGCCGTTGTATGTGACCTGCTTATAATCGCCGTCGCCCTCGATCTTGAAAGCGACCGTATCATTGTTGAGTCCGCCGAACACCTTTCTGTCCGCGATATCTATGTTCAGGGACTGGACCATTTCCTCCGCATAGTTGTCTATGGACATCGCTATGATATTGAGGTCGTCCTGGTTTCTTGTTCCGTGAGCGCCCTCGACGAGCTTCTCATATACTGTCTGGATAACTCCCGACACGGTCATGAGTGCAGATTCAGCGTTGGTGTAGATCGAGTCAGCGGTCTTTAAGTTGCCCTGGTTCGTCTCGACTTCCGCCATAGACTTTCTGAGTCTTAACGCTCTTGCCGCATTTATCGGGTTCTCGCTGGCACGGTCGAACTGGCGTCCGGAATATATTTTCTTTTCGGAATTGTACTTATCCGTGTAATTCGTCTCATATCTGCTGAGATAATTTCTTCGGATCGTATCTCCGGCTATTCTCATAGGGGATTCCTCCTTAAACTATTACAGACCTACACGTCCCGTGTTGTTTATAAGTCTGTCAAGCGCATCGTCCAGCGCTGTCATGAGTCTTGCGCTTGCGTTGTACCAGTTCTGGTATGTGAGCATATTGATGCCCTCTTCGGTCTCGGAAACGCCTGAGACCGCGTCTCTGCTGTCGAGAAGGGCGTCCGCCGTAGCGTATGCGGCTTCGGATCTGCTCTCATTGAAGTCGATATTCTGACCTATACGGTTGCTTATGAACAGCAGGTAGTCATATATCGTTCCCTCATAATCTCCTCTGCCGCCGAAGTCGAGAGGCTTCTTGTTGAGGTTTTCGAGTATCTGGTTTACATGGTTGCCGTCAAGGGACATGGTCCATATACCGGTCTCCTTGTCCTGCACCTCACCTATCATGGTGGCGTTCGTCATCCAGGATTCCGCTATACGGATATTCTGTATGGTCATATCGAGCTCATCGTACTCTGCCGTTCTGTCGCCGAACTGGTCGATCTGCTCATATTCGTTGGTGCAGAAAAGGAGCCTGTCGGCATCTACGACCTTGCCGTTGCTGTCAACGGCACCGTTGAGCTGGTTCATGAAATTCGCAAAAGTGTGTGCAAAAGCGCTCATAGCCGATTCATAATAGGGGATACCGTAAGAAGCGTTCTGATAGCCCGTTGCATAAACGCCGTTGCCGTTGAGGATATCAACATACGCTTTGAGCTCGCCGCTGCGGAATTCGGCCGAGTCGCCGGACGTCCAGCGGAGGACTGCCGCGTCGTAAGCTGCATAATCGCGGAAAAGCTCGGAGGAGAATTCGCCCTCGACCTTGGTGCTTCTTCTCATGTAGAGTTGTTCGTACTTTTCGCCGTTTATGATCTCGACGCCGTCCATGAGCACTCTTACGGAGCCGTCGGCGTTGTCGTGAACTTCGATGCAGCCTTTGTACGAAAGTTCGTCAAGGAGCAGGTTTCTTTCATCGAGCATCTCGTTGGGTCCGTAGGAACCTGTGACGGACTCGCCCTCGCCGTACTTGCCGACAGCCATAGCCGCGTATTCCTTTACGATGGCCTTGTTATAGTTCACGATGCGTTCGATGATGTTGTTTGTATCTTCTATAGATGCGTCGAGAGCTTCGAGGTTGGTCTCCTTGAGGTTCTCGAGGTCTGCATAATATGTATGAAGCAGGTTCGTCATGTTGTATGCTTCATTTCTGACGATACTTGCAAGCTCTTCGCTGTCGGGTCTCTCCGCGTAGTTGGAGAGCGCGTTCTTGAAAGTATCTATGCTAAGCGTAAGACCGTCGGTGGTGATATTATCGAGAACAGTCTCGACTTCCTTCAGGATATCGGTCTTTGTGCTGTATTCGGCTACCGCGGGAGTCGAATCGCGGTATCTCTTGTCAATATAGGGGTCGCGCACCTGATCCACGCCGAAGCCGATGGCACCCTGGCCCGCAAGAGCCATCCGAGAGCTCTTTGTCTGCCAGTAAGCGTAGTCGTTGAAGTAGCTTGAACCGATATCGACCTGCTGTCTTGTATAACCTTCGACCTTTGAGTTGGAGAGGTTGCTTCCGGTGATATCGAGCGCCTTCTGCGAAAGCTGTATGGTACGCTTGGACATTTCAAGTCCCATAAACGTTGGACGCATAATCGATCAATCCTTCCTTTTATGAAGCTTTCCGATACTTTGCATCCTTGCTCCGGTCAGAAACTTCTTTGGACACAGTTTGACGCGGGTCTTTCAGACTTCTCCGAAAAATCCGCCCGATGTGTTGTGCTTGGTGACTTTCACGCCCTTGCCCGTATATGTTGAAGCCGTGGAATGACTGCGGTTTATGAGCTTTTCCTGAACAGAGAGCTTCTTTTCGATTATATCGATTATATCCGCATTTGTTTCCTTGATGAATTCTACGTGCTTTTCCATTGCCGAGCATTCGAGCATGAGCTTGTTTTTAAGCTCCTCGGGGCATTCCTCCACCAGCATTCTTGCCTTTTTTCCGGCAAGTCCAAGTTTGCGGAAGAGAGCGAGTCTTTTCGCTTCGAGGTCATTGCCCTCCATGATGAACTTCTGCTCCGTTGTAAGGGAATCGAGCAGCCATGTGAGCTCATCGGCGAGAACCTTTGCCCGCTTTTCGGAAACGAAAGCGGACAGCGCCTCGAAATGCTTATTGTATTTTTCCATGAAAGCTATAACTTGTTTTGCGGTGTCTGTCGTCATTTCCGATTCCTCCTTCTGGTGTAATACGCGATAAGCGTGTCCGGCGCCGTTTAAGCGATCATGGACGCAGCGACAGCCTCCGCGGAAACGGGGCAGTTATCGCCTGCGTACTTCTCTGCAAGCGCGGCAAGACGTTCCTCACTTGCGGGCGCGTTTGCGCGGGCAGCGGCATTCGTCTGTGCGGCAGCGAGCGAACGGCCGAAATTGAACTCGACCTTATCGGTATTAGCCGAGCCCTTTGCGGAAGAAGACGACTTCTTTGCTGCAACGGGCTTGTTCAGCTTCTTGTAAGCACTTATAGTACTCATGTGCAGGTTGTTTATCTCCATATATCATCAACTCCTTTAGCAGATAAATCACAGATATTACATTACACTTATAATATCGTCGATTTCCTCAAAAACTTTAGTTTCACCGCCTTGTTTTGCAAATTTTTGTGGAATTTGCGGCAAATAGCGTCAAAATCGGATTGTTTTGTTTACATTTTACCGATTTTTTGATATAATAGGCGGTGTAACGCACAGGCAGCGCGACGAACGCACCTGTTTTGCGTCTTATGTAGTTGAGGAGAATGCAAAAGAGAAAATGATATACTATATTATATCATATTCTCCAATAATTTGCAGGCTGAATTTGCATTTTTGTGAATTATGCCCGCGAATTTCGTAAAAACTAACAATCAAAAAGGAGAGACTTTATGAAAAAGAGTATTTGCATCACCGCACTTATCGCCGCTGCCGCAGTAATGGCAGGCTGCGGAGGAAACAAGACAGAACAGACCACCGCACAGACCACCGCGCCGGCCGAGGCTCAGACGACCACGGCGGCGGTCACACAGGAGACCGGGACTGCCGCTCCCGCAGCTGCAACGGAAGCACAGACGGAGGATAACTCCGGCAAAAAGGCGATACTCACCGATACACAGGGCAATGTTTTCTACCGCGAGGACTGCACACTCGGTGAATGGGGCCAGCTCACCGTACCCTACACTTATATGGCTGTTTCCGGCGGTATGTACCACGACAGCGACACCGAGCCGGGGCTGTTTGTCCCCGATGAATTCGAGTACGGCGGCGAGCGCGCTTCCGCGGGAGATCTTGCCCGACTTGAAGCCGGCACCGTGATCGGGGGTGTCACCGTAAAGTCCGCCGAGACCGGTATAAGCAGCCCGTGGAACGATGAGCTCGGCGACGCGGATCCCAACGCGGACGAAGGGTTTACCCTCCAGCACGTCAGCGTCGATCTCGACGGCGAGATAAAGCTCACCGGTGTAGTGCGCTACTATTTCGACGAGATGTACGCGGTATCTTCCGGAGATATCATGTTCATTCCCGACAACAGCTATGCCGGGCTCCCAATACCGGTGGATATCACCGGGAGCGACAATAACTACGGCACCGTGAACTTTGACGAAAAGGGCGGCTTTGACCCCGACGAGGGTTACACCGATACAACTTACGGCGGCGGCATCTGCGTTTACTCCGAAGCCCCGCTCCTTCACGTCGGCAACCTCAAGGATCACTACAGCGACCGCTCCGATCTTTACGACTTTTTCGGCGGCGGCAATGAAAACTTCTCCGCAAGAGCGGAGATCACCCTTACCGACGTTCACCTCGCGTGGAACGACAACTTCGGCTCCGCCTATGCCTGCACAGGCGTCATAAAGGAAATAAAGGCGATCTGACCGCATCCCTCCCGTACCATGCATTTCTGCGGTACGGGAGATTTTTTCAAAATCCCTGCAACCTTTTTCCGCCGGGCGGAGTGTTATATACGAGAGCGATATTTTTCGGGGCATCGTCCCCGCATGAGAGGATGTAAAAATGACGGAACTTTCCTTGCGTACGAGGGAAAGCTTTGACGCCGTTATGAGAAAATACGCGGATATGGTGTACCGCCTTGCATACTCAAGGACCGGCAGCACTTTTGACGCGGACGATATCCTGCAGGAAGTGTTCCTGCGCTACATAAGGGCGGACAAGACTTACAACGACGAGGAGCACCGCAAGTCGTGGCTCATTCGCATAACCATAAACTGCACGCGCTCTTTCGCGTCGTCGGCATGGAACAGACACAAGGATCTGTCCGAACCGGACGAGAACGAGGGCTCGGAAGACCCGGCGCTCAAAGCCGCAGAGACAAAGTCCGACGTTATGAACGCGCTGCTGGAGCTGCCGGAAAAGTACCGGACAGTCATCTACCTGTTCTATTACGAGGACATGAGCATAAGCGAGATCGCTCGCTCTGTGGGCATAACCGAAACAAACGTAAAAACACGGCTTTCGCGGGGGCGCGATATGCTGAAAGAAAAGCTGAAAGGAGGTTATATTGATGTTTAAAGAACAGTTACACGAGTCCTTTGACGCAATATCCCCATCTCCCGAGCTTCTCGACCGCATATCCGCCATGATGAGCGAGGAAGCAGCCCGCCCTAAGACCTCCATAAAGATGAACGCGGTGAAGTACGGCGGTATCGCGGCAGCTCTCGCGCTTGCCGCCGGAGGAACTTTCGCGGTGATGCAGTATAACGGAAGCATCGCCCGTACCGCTTCCGCCGCACCGACGGAAGCCGCAGACATGGCAGCGGAAACGGAAGCCCCGGGCTTTTTCAAAGAAGAAACGACAGCCGCCGCTGCCACAACCACTGCCCCGGCATATCTCTACGGTGTCACGGAAGAAGAGGCAGAGGAGGATATGGACGCGGCGATCGAGGAAAGCTTTATGCTCTACAGCGCCACGGACGATGAGACCGGGGGCGATGCCGGAGCGTCTTATGCCTCCGCCGCCGAAGATACTGCTGCAAAATATGCTGTTACCGCGGACAATGAAGGAGCCGATGACGGTATGCAGGCAAACGATTCCCGTATCATGACAGCCGGGGACGGCGCATACTCCGACAGCGCGAATGATGACAGCTATGAAACATACACGGAGGACGAAGAAGAAGCCGACTGCGATGAAATGCCCGCTGTCGGCGCATCAGAAGTCAGCGCGGGAAGCGCCGCCGGTGACGATATCCCGGGCAGGGGCGACGAAAATGACTCAAACCCCGGCGGAGGTTCGCCCGATCTCACCGACAAGGACATAATCATTGACGGATCGCTCTGCCACGTTTTATCCCTCTCCCCGATGGACGCGGTGGTCTGGGACGGAAATAAGTACGTCTCCATATACAGCGGGAACGAAACGGACTGCACGAAGGTCATAAAAGCCGAAAACCTTGTCGGAAGCGTTATACGCACGGAGGGTGAACCGGTGAATGAGCTTGAAACGAGCTTCTTCCTCGATGCTGACCTGTACCGGGGCGACGGGCTGGAGTTTCTTGCAGCGAAGAGCAGTGAAGAGATACTCAGGGATATGCTGAATACTCCCGCCCTGCAAAAGATCGAGGGTATTGAAAGCTATACCACCGACAATGTGCTTCTTATATACCCCGTTTATAGGGACAGCGACTACCCGGATCATGATTTCGTGGGTTCTCCGGCATTCTACAGATATCTTCCCGAGAAATAGTTCGTCGTCGGGCAGCTCGACAAATTCCTGAACTTATAAAAATAAGAAAGCTTCCGAACCTATCCGGAAGCTTTCTTTTATCTGTGCATTTTCAAATACCTGAAGCGGACGGTTTATCAGGCGATGAGGCCGGTGATAGACGAGAGATCTATGCCCTCAAGACTGCCTGTGCCGTTCTTCTTCAACTCGTCGGGCGCGTACTTATAGCTCATCGCATAATAAATCGCGAATGATGTTCCTTCACTGTCAGCGCCCATGAGCATATAGCTTTCCTCCGTCTTCTGGTTCATCCACATATACATACTCATTCCAAGCATATCCATATTCATGGTGGTCTCACCGAGGGAAGCCTTTGCCTTCTTATACGCGTCTGCAAACGTCATAGCGTTCTGATCAATGATGACTGCGGCCGCGAAATACTTTCCGTTCTTGTCTTCGAGAACACACGCCACACAATCGGAACCGTTCAATTTTATCGTTCCGACATAAACACCCATCGTCACGCCCTGTTCGGTCTGTTTCGTGTACTGTGCATTCTTTATGCCGAGCGCAGATACAGCCTTCTTGCCGGTCGTACCGAAAGCGGGGAACTTAACGAGCCCTGCGGACGACGAGGAAGCAGCGCCTGTGACCTTAGCGCTCACAACAGCGGACTTCGTCTGTGCCTTGAGCTTGCTGCCCGACTTTACGAGTGCAGCCACACGGAACTTGTATGTGCCCTTCGCAAGGTTTTTGATGCTCGTTGAAGTCTTAGCCACGTTCTTGAGCGTCTTGTATTCGCCGGAAGCGGCATCGAGCTGGTAAATGCGGTATGCGTCGGCTCCCTTTACCGCCGACCATGTGAGCTTCACGGTCGTCCCGCTTGCCGCAGCCTTGACGTTTGCCGGAGCGGCCAGTTTTGCGGATGCAGCCTCGGCTGTCACCGCGAACGGCGCGGAAGTTCCCGGTATAGCCGGAACTCCTGTGAATGCCAGCACTCCTGCGAGGAGCGCGCCTGCAAGTCTTGTCTTCTTCATAATAATACCCTCCTGTATTTCTGTGCGTTACCGCACTTGTTGACAGATCAGATGTCCGATGACGCTTTGCGGGACTCGGAAAGGCCCTGGGTGATCTCTTCGGCGAAGCCGCCGGGGCTGTATTTAAGCCCGATCTCCACATACACAACCATTCCCGCCGTGATCGAAGCCATCTTCACCTCTGTTTCCGACTCCCATAAATAAGTATCGCTGCCGCCGGTGATCCCTGCATCGAGCACTTCCGGCTCTCCGTTCCTGCTCCGGAAAGCGTCGAGTATTTCCTTTTCGCCTGCGGCTGTGGAATTCATTATCATTGCTCCGTAGTATATTCCTCGGTCGTTCACGAGAAGCGCGGTCTGATCCCCGCCGGTCATTGAGAAGAGACTGCTGCTGCCGCAGACATATGCCGAACCGCCGTCATAAGATGACATTACGGTATAATTCGTAACGTCCATTACTTTAAGTGCCTCGGAAGCGGTCACCCCGAACGCCGGAAGATCCGGGACAGTGAACGGTTCGCTTTTCTTCGGGCTTACAAATATGTCCGTGGTCATCTCCTGGGGCTTATAGCTTTCACCCGACTTTACGAGCGGCGCTATGCGGAAACGATATGTTTTTCCGTCGGTAAGACCGGCGACTTCTATCCTGTAAGCCTTTACGTCCTTATATTTCAGGTACTTGCCGGACTTGCTGCTGTACTTATACACACGGTAGGCATCGGCGCCGTGAACTCCGCCCCAGCTTATATCAGCGCCGCCGGACCTTACCGAAACGTTGACTGCGGACGGGGCGGGGAGCTTTGTCTTTGCCGCGCAGGCCGCCGACACAGTCTGTTCTGTGTAGCTTCCGTTCTCGTTCTTTATGAGCGCAGCCACCTTGAACTTATATGTTTCGTTGGCAGCAAGCCGTGTGATATTGCAGGTAGTTCCGCTTACGTTCTTGTACACCTCGTATTCCTGAGAGTATATATTGTACAGATACACTCTGTAAGCGTCCGCGCCCTCGACGGCGTTCCATGTCACCTTTATCCCCGACGAACTTGCGGAAGCCTTTATTCCGTCCGGAGCGGGAAGCACCGCAGCCGCGTAAGCCGAGACCGAAAATGTCTCCGCAAGCGCCGGAGCCGCGCTCAGTGCCATTGCTCCCGCAAGCACGGCGGAAAGAAACCTCGTTTTCTTCATCTTTTCCTCCTGTCTGCGCACGGCAGTTCGGGTATGACGGGTCTGCCGCGATAAACATTTGCGTAAATATTATTTACATATCAGAATAATAACACAGTTTTGTCGATTTGTCAATAGCTGTATTCGATTTCACGAAAAAAGCTCCCATTTGTTTTTCTTTTAACAAACGGGAGCATACAATATTGTTTACCGTGCAGGTAAATATAGTTTACCTGCGCTTTTCGCCCTTAACGAACACGCCTATGAAGCTTGTACCTGCGTTTGCCGCGACAACACTTCCGACGCTGTGTATCATTGCAAGCTGTGAACCGGATTTTGCCTTGTACTTTTCGATGAACTCGTCCTCAAGCTCGGTGGCAAGGGAACGTCCGACGATGAACGGGGTCTTTGGGATCGCGCGGGTCATAAGGTAATCGACGAGCTCGTTGACTGCTTTCTTCTCACCGCGGGGTTTTGCGACAACTTTTGTCTCGTCGTCGATCATCTGCACGATCGGCTTGATGTTCATGAGCTCGCCCATTACCGCGGAAGCTGCCTTGATGCGGCCGGACTTCTTTGCGTGGCGCAGGTTGAACAGCATGAGGTATAGCTCACAGGAATCGAACCAGTCTGTGAGGTATGCGACTGTCATATCCACCGACTGACCGGCTTCGAGCTTTTTGGCGGCTTCAACTATGGGGTAGCCGTAGCCTAAGCTGTATGTATGGCTGTCGAGGATATGGAAGCGGGTCTCGCCTGCACGTCCGTCTTCTTTCATATGCTCTGCCGCGCTGAGGGCATTGGCGTAAGTATGGCTTCCGGCGCCGTTTATGAGCACGACGATTATATCCTTGGCTCCGTCTTTTATGCATTCCTCGTACTTTTCCTCAAAGCGGAACTCGGTTATCTGTGAAGTCTTGGGGAGATCTTCACAGGCAGCGATCTTTTCGAGGAAGTCATGGCCGGTGATGTCGATACGCTCACGGATAGTCTCACTGCCGAGGATAATATCGAATGACAATATATCTATGCCGTATCTTTCCTCGTCCTCGCGGGAAATGTCGCAGCCGCTGTCTGTGATTATTCTGTACTCTTTCATGGTGTACTCCTTTGTTGTTTTATTGCAGTTTACTTTGCGTCCGACCAGCTGAACTTTGTCAGGCTGCCGGAATTTTTCAGCTCGGGGAAACCCCACTGCCGCAGGACTTCGTAAGCTCCGACAGCGACGCTGTTGGAGAGGTTCAGGCTTCTTGCGGCGGGATTGTCGATCATGGGTATGCGGACACAGCGCTCCATGTTTCGGAACAGGAGGTCTTCGGGAAGTCCCGCGTCCTCGCGTCCGAATACGATATAGACCTTGTCCTCATACCGCACGTCGCAGTAATTGTTCACGGCTTTGGTGGAGAAATAACGGAAATCCCCGTCGGGATTGCGGGAGAAGAAGTCGTCGAGTCCGTCGTAGTATGTGATGTCGAGGAGGTGCCAGTAATCAAGCCCCGCGCGTTTCAGCTTCCTGTCGTCGATCTCAAACCCGAGCGGCTTTACGAGGTGCAGTCTCGCGCCGGTATTTGCACAGGTGCGTGCGATATTTCCCGCATTCTGCGGTATCCTCGGCTCTACGAGAACTATGTTCAGTTCCAATTCTATCCCCTCCGTAAGTCGCGCTGATACATTATAGCATTTTTGCAGCTGTTAGTCAAGCTCTTTGTGGTGCAGGGCTTTGCCCTGCACCCTCAGCGCGTCTGCGGACGCGCGTGTGGGGCTCTGCCCCAAGCCCCGCGGGGGAGAGAGAAAACCTTTTTTTGTAAAAAAGGC
>JAGBMA010000161.1 GCA_017635095.1 Ruminiclostridium sp.
CGGCAGCTGCAAAAGTTTTTTTGGAAAGAGAGAGGGGTCGAGGGGAGAGAGAAAAGCCTTTTTTTACAAAAAAAGGTTTTCTCTCTCCCCCGCGGGGCGTGGGGCAGAGCCCCACACGCGCGTCCGCAGACGCGCTGAGGGAGGACAGACTGAAAACCCCCGTGCTTGACGGGATTACCGCCGGCACAGGGGTCGTTGTTTGTTTGGTTTTGTTTACCTTATCTGAAAGCCTTACTTGAGTGCAGCCTGAGCAGCAGCAAGTCTTGCGATCGGAACACGGAACGGCGAGCAGGATACATAGTCAAGACCGATCTTGTGGCAGAACTCAACAGATGTCGGGTCACCGCCGTGCTCACCGCAGATACCGCAGTGGAGCTTGTTGTTTACGGGCTTGCCGAGCTTGATAGCCATTTCCATAAGCTTGCCAACGCCTGTCTGGTCGAGCTTAGCGAAAGGATCGTTCTCGAAGATCTTAGCATCGTAGTAAGCACCAAGGAACTTGCCTGCGTCATCACGGGAGAAGCCGAATGTCATCTGAGTGAGGTCGTTTGTACCGAAGCAGAAGAAGTCAGCTTCCTTAGCGATCTCGTCAGCTGTGAGAGCAGCTCTCGGGATCTCGATCATTGTACCAACCTGATACTTGAGGTCGGAACCTGCTTCCTTGATAACTTCGTCAGCAGTCTCAACAACTACCTTCTTAACGTACTTGAGCTCCTTGACTTCGCATACCAGCGGGATCATGATCTCGGGAGTGATGTTCCAGTCGGGATGAGCCTTCTTAACGTTGATAGCAGCCTTGATAACAGCCTTTGTCTGCATCTTTGCGATCTCGGGGTATGTTACTGCAAGACGGCATCCTCTGTGACCCATCATCGGGTTGAACTCGTGGAGGGAAGCGATGAGAGCCTTGATCTGCTCAACAGTCTTACCCTTCTTGTCAGCGAGTGCCTTGATATCAGCTTCTTCTGTAGGAACGAATTCATGAAGCGGAGGATCGAGGAATCTTATAGTTACCGGATAACCTTCAAGAGCTTCGTAGAGCTTCTCGAAGTCAGCCTGCTGCATAGGTTCGATCTTAGCGAGTGCAGCTTCGCGCTCTTCAACAGTATCGGAGCAGATCATCTCTCTGAACGGCCCGATTCTGTCGGGATCGAAGAACATATGCTCTGTACGGCAGAGACCGATACCTTCTGCACCGAGCTCTCTTGCCTTCTTAGCGTCTGTAGGAGTATCTGCGTTTGTTCTTACCTTGAGCTTTCTGTACTTGTCTGCCCAAGCCATAACGCGGCCGAACTCACCTGCGATAGTAGCGTCAACAGTCTTGATCTGACCGTCGTAGATGTTACCTGTTGTACCGTCGATAGAGATCCAGTCGCCCTCCTTGAAGGTCTTGCCTGCAAGAGTGAACTTCTTGTTCTCTTCGTCCATGTCTATTTCGGAGCAGCCGGATACACAGCAGGTTCCCATACCTCTTGCAACAACTGCTGCGTGAGATGTCATACCGCCGCGTACTGTAAGGATACCCTGGGAAGCCTTCATACCTGTGATGTCCTCGGGGGAAGTTTCGAGTCTTACGAGAACTACCTTCTTGCCCTGTGCCTTCCATGCTTCTGCGTCATCGGCCGTGAATACGATCTGACCGCAAGCAGCTCCGGGGGAAGCGCCGAGACCCTTGCCGATAGGTGTTGCAGCCTTAAGTGCAGCAGCATCGAACTGGGGGTGGAGAAGTGTATCGAGGTTACGCGGGTCTATCATGAGAACAGCTTCCTGTTCTGTCTTCATACCCTCGTCAACGAGGTCGCAAGCGATCTTGAGAGCAGCGGGAGCGGTTCTCTTACCGTTACGGCACTGGAGCATATAGAGCTTCTTGTTCTCAACAGTGAACTCCATATCCTGCATATCGTGATAGTGGTTTTCGAGGATATCGCAAACCTTTACGAACTCCTTGAATGCATCGGGGAACTCCTGCTCCATCTGTGCGATCGGCATAGGAGTACGAACGCCTGCAACAACGTCTTCGCCCTGTGCGTTCTTTAAGAACTCGCCCATGAGCTTCTTTTCGCCTGTTGCGGGGTCACGGGTGAATGCAACGCCCGTACCGGACTCGTTGTTGAGGTTGCCGAATACCATAGGCATTACGTTTACTGCAGTACCCCAGCTGTACGGGATATCGTTGTCGCGGCGATAAACGTTTGCACGGGGGTTGTCCCAAGAACGGAAAACTGCCTCGATAGCGAGCTTTAACTGTTCAACAGGATCGGAGGGGAAGTCCTTGCCGAGCTGGTTCTTGTATTCTGCCTTGAACTGTGTAGCGAGTTCCTTGAGGTCAGCTGCGGTGAGTTCAACGTCGAACTTAACGCCCTTAGCTTCCTTCATCTTGTCGATGAGCTGCTCGAAGTACTTCTTGCCGACTTCCATAACAACGTCGGAGAACATCTGGATGAAACGTCTGTAAGAGTCATAAACGAAGCGCTCGAAAGTGGGATCGGGGTTGCCCTTTATCATAGCGTCAACAACTTCGTCGTTAAGACCGAGATTCAGGATCGTGTCCATCATACCGGGCATAGAAGCTCTCGCGCCGGAACGTACAGAAACGAGAAGCGGGTTCTTGAGGTCGCCGAACTTCTTTCCGTTGATCTCTTCCATCTTCTTGACGCCTTCCATAGCCTGAGCCATGATCTCGTCATTGATCTTTCTTCCGTCCTCATAGTACTGAGTGCAAGCCTCTGTGGAAATGGTGAAACCCTGGGGAACGGGGAGACCGATCTTGGTCATCTCCGCGAGGTTAGCGCCCTTACCGCCGAGAAGCTCTCTCATCGTTGCGTCACCTTCAGAGAAAAGGTAAACATATTTCTTTGCCATTGGATTTGTCCTCCTGAAATTTAATTAGTTCCGCAGTTGTCGGTCTTATCCCGCATTACAGCGGGTTTTGCAAACGATCTTCTGCATAACACATATATTATATCATATTTTTAACAGAATTTCCAGTATTTTATAAAATTTTTTTATGAAAGTTTGAAGAAATTTTCGCCCCTCCGTAAAATGCCGATTTAGCGGGAAATCATTGATTTTGCGCCAAAAATGTGATATAATAAAAATGATTTTATTTTTCGTGCTTTGCATTCGTATCCGGCGGAGGGCGAAATGAGCCGGAACACCGACAGGAGGGGACTTTATGACCGGCGAAAACCAAAAAGCCGCGCTGATGCAGGCGGCTCTTGATGCAAGAAGCAAGGCTTACGCGCCGTATTCGGGATTTTTCGTGGGAGCGGCTGTGATGTGCGGCGACGGGAGTGTTTATACCGGCTGCAATGTCGAGAACGCTTCGTATCCGTGCGGCATCTGTGCGGAACGCACCGCGGTGTCGAAAGCCGTGAGCGAGGGAAAGCGCAGGTTCGTTATGATCGCCGTGGCGGGAAGCTCGGCGGAGAAATGCACTCCCTGCGGCATCTGCCGCCAGTTCCTGTACGAGTTCGCGCCGGATATGACCGTGCTCTGCGGCAACGATTCCGGCGAGTACGACGAGCTTACCGTGAGCGAACTGCTCCCGAGGGGATTCGGGGCGGCGTCAATGGAGTGATGCGGCATTATTCCGTGACGGAAATGCAGTTGGCGAGGTCTATCCGGCATACCTTCTCGGAGGTGCCGCCGGAGAGCCGCTTCACGAAGCGTCCGTCCGAGTAAAGGATAACCCCGCTGTCCAGCAGCAGATAGTCCATGACTCCTTTGGCGAGAACGGTCTCTTCTCCGGACGGCGAACGCTTTATGAGCGCCCATTCGGACGGTATTATGCCTTCTTCCGAGTTGTCGGCGTCGGCAATGCGCTTTGCTTTTATGAGATTGCCCTCGACGAACAGCTCCCGCTCGTCCGCGGTCTTGCTCCTGGCGGGATTATTGCCGCCGGTGCGGAGAGGCTCGCCGCCGTAGCGCATGGAGAAAAAGCTCAGGAAGCCGCCGACAGCTTTGACGAGCCTGTATGGGAACATGAGTATGTCCATGCCTATATTGCTTTTGCGGCGGGTGGGCTCATATTTTCTTTTGATATAGTACAGATTACCCTGCTCGTCGTCAGACGGTTTCATATAGTCATATCCCTCGTCCGACAGCACGTCGGTAAGCTCGCCGGTTTTTGCGTTGTACATCGAGATCGAGCAGGGGCTTTTTTCGACAACGGCGCCGGTGCTGTTCTGTGCGTAGCCAATGGCGGTATAATAGACGATATCCGGGTCGCGGCGTGATATGAAGGGGCAGCTTTCGTCGGTAAAGCCTTCGGTGAGCTGGTCAACTCCGCCGTTTGAGGGATCGAGCCATGCTATGTGGCGCTCATACGCCCCCTCTCCCGCGTCGAAGCAGTATTTTCCGTTCCTGCAGGATACCCGCCCGGGGATAACGGTCTGGTTGGCGAATATGTAAGTCTCGTCGTCGGTCTCGGGATCCTTGAAGTAGAGGCCGCCCACGTTGTCGATGAAAGTGCCGTAGATAAGGCGCTTGCCGTCGCTCGAAAGCGAGCGGAGAAATTCGCCCTCTGTCTCGTAGTATTTCTGCTCGACCTGCATGAACTGAGCGCCGTGTCCGGTGGTCTTCCACTCGTCACGCTTCTTCATCTCGTTTACGGCGTGCAGGTAATCCCTTATGCGTCCGCAGGTGAGCTGCTGCGGCTTACCAATGTCTATGCGGTATATGGAGCCCTCGCTTATGCAGAAAATCTTCATTTTACTGACCTCTCCGGTATTTAAACTGTAATACCATTATATAATAAACATTCTTACTTGTCAACCAAAAAGAAAGGCGATCACAATGCGCAAAGACACATCAATGGATATGACGACGGGAGCGATACTGCCGAAGCTTCTGCGGCTGTCACTGCCGCTGATGCTTTCGAGCGTGCTCCAGCTCCTGTTCAACGCGGCGGATATAATCGTTGTGGGCAACTTCGCCAGCGAGCATTCTCTTGCGGCGGTGGGCTCTACGACGGCGCTGGTGAATCTCATGACGAATCTGTTTCTGGGGCTTTCTACGGGAGCGAACGTGCTTGCGTCCCACTATCTCGGGGCAGGGGATAATGACCGGCTGAGCCGGACGGTGCACACTTCCGTTGTGCTGAGCGCCGTAAGCGGGCTCATACTGACGCTTGTGGGCTGCATCTTCGCGGACGATCTGCTTGAACTGATGCAGACGCCGGAAGAGGTCCTCGGACTCTCGGCGCTTTATCTGCGCATATACTTTGCGGGCATGACGGCGATGATGGTGTATAATCTCGGCAGCTCGATACTGCGGGCGAAGGGCGACACCAAACGGCCGCTGTACTATCTGACCTTTTCGGGCGCGGTGAACGTCGTGCTCAATCTTATTTTCGTGATACTGTTCAGAATGGACGTTGCGGGCGTTGCGCTTGCGACCGTTATTTCTCAGTGCATCTCCGCGTTTCTTGTCATACGCTGTCTCGCAAAGGAGACCGACGCGTTCCGGCTTGAGTTCCGCAAGCTCCGGCTCGACGGCCAGACGGTGGGCAAAATGCTTAAGATCGGCGTGCCTGCGGGCTTCCAGGGCGTTGTGTTCTCGCTCTCGAATGTGGTGATCCAGTCCTCCGTCAACAGCTTCGGTGAGATCGTTATGGCGGGGAGCGCCGCCGCGGCGAGTATCGAAGGTTTTATCTGGGTGTCGATGAACGCGTTCTCTCAGGGAGCGCTGACATTCACAAGTGCTAACATCGGCGCCGGAAAGTACAGCCGCATCAACCGCATTGCGCTCATCTCCTGCTCCTGCGCCGCAACAGCCGGGATAGTTCTTGGCAACCTCGCCTATCTCTTCGGTGTTCCGCTCCTCGGCATCTATGATCCGCGCCCCGAAGTCATTGACGCGGGGCTTATCCGCATGAGTCTTGTCTGCACCATGTACTGTACCTGCGGACTTATGGACTGCATAGTCGGTTCGATAAGGGGAATGGAGTATGCTGTCACGCCTACGGTGGTGTCGCTCCTCGGAGCCTGCGGACTGCGCATTCTGTGGATATTTACCGGCTTTCAGACCGAACAGTTCCACTCGGAATTCTGGCTTTTCATGTCATACCCCGCATCGTGGATAATAACATTCCTCGCACACCTTGTATGCTACTGCATAATGCGCGGACGTCTGCCGAAGACGGATACACCGCATGAAAAAGAAGCATAGCATGGTACATATTGATGCGGTATATAACAAAATGTTGCATAAATATGAAGTGCTTGTTAGTGAAAAATTAACAAAAAATTTGATATATTGACTTAAAATCATAGAAAGCAACAAAATTTCATTGACTTTTGTGAATTATTTGTGTATAATGTAGTTAATAGTAGTATAAGGGTAACTATGCCCTTTGCTCGGTGAAAGGAGGTGTAATATGGTAACGAACGCGGTAAATATGGACGTTAAGGTGAGTGCACAGAACGGAACGAAACAGCGTGACGGCGACAGCGGATTCTCCGATGTGCTCGGAAGTGTGGGCTCCGGCGAGCGTAAGCAGCCCGGTCTCTCAAATTCCGGCAGAAAAGAATTCGGCAAGGAGTTCGGCTTCACACAGAGAGCTTCCGAAACGGTGCGTGCTCCGAAAGACGGATCCACGGAGATCCCCGACGCCGATACTTCGTTCGCACAGCAGACAGGTCAGTACGACGCTGCCGGAGCCGAAAAGGCACTTGAACAGGCTGCCGAGATCGTGACACGCACTGTTGCGGAGACGGGAGAGACTCTCACAAAGGAACAGGCTGCGGAAATGATGACGGAAGCGCTGAAAACGATCGCAGCGCGCAATAAGACCGGAGGTTCCCCGGAGACGGAGGAGACTTCTGACGACATCGCCGATGTTCTCGCGGATATAATAGCGGCAATTGCCGGATCGGAAACGGCGGAAGATGTTTCGGCAGACCCATTGGCTCCGGAAACGGAAGACGGTCTTCCGGTTGAAGGACCTTCCGTACACGTTCTGACTCCCGATTCCTCGTTCCTTCTCACGGAGAAGCATATCGAGGCAGCTATGATAGCCGAGGGAATGGAACCGGAAGAACTGACCGAAGGCACAGGGAACGGATTCGCGGACGAGCTCGGTAATATGATGGGCGCTCTCGGAAACGAGATGGATCCCGAAGACGCGGAACTGCTCGCATTCGCAGATGAAGCGCGGCAGATGTTCACGGGTCTTACGAGGTATGCGAACAACGAATTCACGGACAGAAGCGATCTGCTTGCAAAAGTCATATCGAAGCTCGATGCGGAGGTCGTGAGTGAAGGCGGAGAACCGGTATCGGAAATGCCTGCGGTGCAGGACGCAGCCAAGATGCTCAGCGAGATCATCGAGACTGCAAGAAAAGAGCTCGGGCTCACAGAGACAAAGCTTGAGCAGTACACGGGCGAACGTGATGCGGCTGTCCCGCTTATGCAGAGCAACGAACCCGCAAGGCTGTCCCATGACATGAACCGGAGCGACAGAACGGACGAACTCGATCATATCCTCAACGGCGGCGCGAATACAAGAGCCGATGCTCCGAAACAGGGAGAAGCTCCCGGAACGGAGACCTATGACGCGGTGCGCATGGCGTCGGAACTCATGGGGGACAGGACTCGGACCGATATCCCGCTGGAGCGGACAGAGTTCACGGAAGAAGCGGCGGCAGAGGTAAGACCTCCCGAGATACAGACTGCGGAACAGATACTTGACCGTATCAGTACCATGCAGGAAGATCATACGGAGTTCACGATGGTGCTCAACCCCGAAAGTCTCGGAAGGATCACAGTCAAACTCGTTATGGTCGGCGAACGCACGGCAGTCGAGATCACGGCGGAAAATCCCCAGACGAGAGATATCCTCGCGGCAAGATCCGCTAATATGCAGTCCATGCTTCATGAGAACGGAGTGGAGCTCGAACGCTATCAGGTCGTATCCGGACAGGAAGATGCTCAGTTCCAGAGACAGAGCTACGACGGAAGCAGCAAGAACCCCTACTCGCGCAATGACGAAGCGGAAGAAAAGCATGACGACGATGAAGACGGAGAAAGCTTCTACGATCTTCTCGGAAATCTTTGATGAAAAGGAGGAAAATTTATGGCAAACCTGATCGAAGGCGTAGCTTCCCCTCAGAGCAACTACGAAAAGTACAAGGATATGTTCACCGATAAGCATGACCTTATCACCATGGAGAACTTCTATTCCCTGCTCGTTGCGGAAATGCAGAACCAGGATCCCCTTGAGCCCACATCGAATACGGAGTTCATTTCCCAGATGGCAAGCTTCACGGCTCTCAGCTCCCAGCAGGACGCTTTCAATGTTCAGCAGCAGAACTACGCAAATACGCTCATAGGCAAGACCGTAACAGTATCCAAGGGCGACGGCAAGACCGAGACCGGAGTTGTTGCATATGTCAGAAGCGGCGACGATCCCCAGGTTAATGTAAACGGAACAGACTACAAGCTCAGCGCGATAGTGCAGGTAAACAGCGGTGAACAGCAGGCTTCGGGCATCGGAGACTACGGTGCGTTCGCAGCAGGCATTCTCGGCAAGAACGCTGTGGTACAGGCTATGGACGCTACAGGCACCACATTCGTTGACGAGGGTACGGTAAGCGCACTTGAGATCGAAAAAGGCACGGTGAGAGTGGTAGTAAACGGCTATGCTTACAACGCAACAGATGTTCTCAGAGTAACGGAAGGTACGTCGGAAGCCGACAGCACCTCAAAGGTACAGCAGGCGGCTGCGGTCTCTCAGACAGATGAGGACGATATTGCGGACGCAAAGGACGACGGAAGCGACGATTCCGACATCTACAAACTGTTTGAATGATCTTCGGAAAGGAAAGGGATGCAGATGCTTATAAGTGAGTATCTTGCCGGGCGAAATTCGATTGCTCCAGTATCCACCGGCAGCACAGGGCATACCTACGGACCGGAAAAGAAGGTGCAGGAAAACACCGAAGCAGGAAGCTTCGCGGAAGAGCTGCGCAATTCGCTCGGAAACAAGGAAGTTGAGTTTTCAAATCACGCGATAAGACGTCTTGAGAGCAGACAGATCGACATTATAGAAAATGACAGGATCGAAAGGCTCAACAGAGGGGTCGAGCTTGCAGCGGAGAAGGGCAGCGAAGAAAGCCTTATCCTCGTTGACAGCACGGCGTTTATCGTAAGCGTCAAGAACAATACCGTTATAACAACGGTGTCGGCTGACGATCTCAAAGGAAACGTGTTTACAAACATCGATTCCGCCGTAATAGTATAAGTCGGACTGCGGGAGCGCTACGCTCACCAAAGAGACTCGGCTGTCCCGAACGACGGACGGACAGCAGACGGCGGCTAACAGAAAGGAATAAACCGCTATGATGAAATCATTATATTCCGGTGTTGCCGGAATGAAAACTCATAACCAGAGAATGGACGTTATAGGAAACAATATTTCCAACGTCAACACAACAGGTTACAAGACAAGTGAAGTCACATTCAAGGATATATACTACCAGACAAAGGCAAACGCTTCCTCCGGTGACGCGACCTCGGGCGGTAAGAACCCGACCCAGATCGGTTACGGCGCACAGCTCGGCACCGTATCTCAGGTAATGGTCCAGTCCGGCTTTACCTACACCGACAGCGTTTTCAACTGCGCACTCCAGGGCGACGGCTACTTCCAGGTAATGGACGAGTCCGGAAGCATCTACTACACCCGTGCGGGTAAGTTCTCCGTGGACAGCTACGGAAACCTCTGTGACCCCAACGGAAACGTGGTCCTCGGTGTATCCGGCGATCCTACCGGTATCACTACCGGCCAGTCCCAGCGTATCAACCTCAAGGTGCCTGCCATCGACAACAACAATGCAAGCGCCACCAAGACGGTAAACGGCTTCGGCATCACGATCACTGCCAATACATACGGCGAGCAGGGCAATATCTCCTTTACGATCGTTGACTCCGATACTCCTTTTGCAACCAAGAGCGGCGACAACATGACGATCTACATGGATCTCGACCAGGATTTCGGTGCGGAAGCTCTTGCGGCTATCCAGTCCAAGATAGATGACGGTACAGTCACCGAGGCTGAAAAGACAGAGTATATCAATGCGGCTCTCGACGAGTTCAAGGCTGCGCTCAATGACGCTATCAGACGCGGCGGTACCGATATCGACAGCGATGTGCTCAACCTCAACGTCGAGTTCACGGACGATATCCCGCCTTTCGAGGATATCCAGGCTCTCAAGGCCAAGAATACTATCACACTCTCCTATGATGTGAAGGACGCTTCGGGCAATGTTACTTCCAAGGTGTCCATGCCTATCACGTTTGAGTCCCAGATCGCGGGCGAGGAAGCAAACAAGTATGAGATCGACCTCAAATCCTCTTCCAGCACAGATGTGGTAACAGCGAAGTGGACGGACGGAAATGTTCTCGTTCTCACTATCCCCGCAAACGGCGAGGCGCTCGATCCCGACGGAAATCCTTACGCAACTCTCCAGGAAGCGATCAACGCGGCTATCAATACCGGCACCAAGCCGATACAGGCGACCGTAGGTCAGATCACCACAAAGGATCTCACACAGAATCCGGCTACGGAACAGTCTCAGGCTGAAGGCTCGGGAACAAGATACGACTTCTCCCAGGCTATCAAGGCAGGTACAACGGAAAGACTCGGTCTCGGCGGAAACGACGTTGACGGCAATACCACCCTCTCCGTAAGAGGAAGAAACAACTTCTTCTCCGATATGGCAACAGGGCTAAGCACCGTTACTCTTACCGACGGACGTACAGCCAAGGAACAGGCTGTCGATGATCTCGAAGTCATTCAGATAGACACAGACGGTACGATCTACGGCCGCCACGCGGTACACGGACTTCTTCTCCTCGGACGTATAGATATCGCAACATTCGAGAACCCCACAGGTCTTGAGCAGTGCGGTACATCTCTCTGGAGAGCGTCTCTCGCTTCCGGTGAGGCTCAGGTCAAGATCGGCGGCAAGGACGGCGCAGGTGAAGTTATCCAGGGCGCGCTCGAAATGTCGAACGTTGACCTTGCGCAGGAATTCTCGGATATGATAATCACACAGAGAGGTTATCAGGCGAACTCCCGTGTTATCACGGTATCCGATACCATGCTCGAGGAACTCATAAACCTCAAGCGTTAAAGCTTATGACCCCGGCGGCAGGGCATTGATCCCTGCCGCATAAGGGGTTAAAAATAAATGTCACGGCAAGGTGTTATATGGTTATTTTAACAAAACTCAACGGCAAGGACATCATGATAAACGAGGACGGCATAGAGACCGTCGTGGAGACGCCGGATACGGTCATAACCATGACCAACGGTCACAGCTATATCGTTCAGGAATCCGTTGAGGAGATCTTCCGGAAAATTGTAGGATACAATCGTGCGTGCAGAGCACGCGGCAGCCGCGAAGGTCACAGGGAAGAGTAAAAACATATCGGACGCGCACGATCCCGAATGCATCACCGGCATTTCCGATCATTTCGGTCGAAATATGCAGGATCGTGTTTTTCGGCGTGTATTCGGGTTTGTGCGTGTATAACTATTGCAATTGGAGGGATCCTTTTTGAACATTACACTTTTGATCGGTTGGGTCATCGCGTTCGGACTTATCCTTTACGGTATTTTCAACGGCGGTCAGCTCGCATGGTTCATAGATATACCGTCACTCGCGATCACAGTCGGCGGTACTTTCGGCGTTCTTATCGCCGTTTCGCCCATGTCTATACTGAAGAGCCTGCCGAGCCTTTTCAAGTTTGCGCTCCTGCCGCCTAAGTTCAAGGCAGAGGACTACATAACCCAGATAGTTGAATTTGCAAATACGGCACGAAGCAAGGGACTCCTTGCTCTCGAAGACAGCGCCAACAAGTGCGAGGATCCGTTCCTTAAACAGAGCCTTATGCTCATAGTTGACGCGAACGATTCCGCAAAAGTAAGAGAGATGCTTGAAGGCTCGCTTTCGTTCATGGAAGAACGACATGAGGCCTGCCAGGGCTTCTTCGCAAAGGGCGCGTCACTTGCGCCGGCGTTCGGAATGCTCGGTACCCTCGTCGGACTGGTAATCATGCTCCAGAACCTGGACGGCGGTGACCTGGGACCCGCTATGGCGGTTGCGCTTATCACCACATTCTACGGTTCGCTTTTCGCGAACGTTATATTCACGCCTCTGGAGGCTGCGCTCAAGAACGCTCATTCCGATGAGGTGCTCTGTATGCAGATCATAATCGAAGGGGTCATGGCGATAGCCGAGGGCTCGAACCCGAGAATGATAAAGGAAAAGCTTGAGTTTATGCTTCCTAAGTCTGCGAAAAAGGAAGAAGAGAAAAAATAACGAGATTAACTTAAAAAAAGTATTGCAAAAACCCGTAATATATGCTATAATATAATACCGACTGTTTAAAGGAAAGGGAGTATTATGTCCTTTTCCCGGCATTCGGTACCGGAGAGAGATAATGGCTAAGAAAAAGGTTAAGGTCATTCATACCGGCGTCGATGAGTGGATGTCCACATATTCGGACATGGTAACGCTGCTGATGTGCTTCTTCGTGCTTCTGTACGCGGCTTCGACCCCGAATGAGACCAAATTCCAGTACATATTCCAGTCCTTCAACAGCCAGGGTAAGTATGTAAATCCGTTTGTTATGGAGGACGTAAACGACGGAACTGCAAAATCCGACGGTGAGGGCAACACAGATGTGCCTCCCGAAAGCGGTTCCGGTACAACGCCCTCGGACGTGGATCAGATGGGTCTTCCCCACAACTTCGACGACCTGTTTGCATGGCTGTCGTCGGCTGCGGCTTCAAGTGAATATTCCGACGCGATAAATGTTTCACAGACATCGGCTTCGAGAATAAATATAAGATTCAACAACTCAATAATGTTCGACGGCGACAGCGCCGTTCTCAAGGACAGCGGCAGAAAAGCCCTCAGGGATATAATGCCGGGTATCAAGGCGATAGGCGATTACATCAAGACCATAAAGGTCCAGGGTCATACCGCGGAAGGCTTTTCCGCAGTTAATGACTGGGATCTTTCGGCAGCAAGAGCCTGTTCCGTCCTCAAGTACATGGATTTCCAGGTAATTGTTGACAGCAACAAGTATATCGCCGAGGGACGTGCCCAGTATGACCCTATCGCGGATAACTCCACCGAGGCAGGGCGTCAGGAGAACAGACGTGTTGAGCTTGTTATAACAAGAAATGAGATCAGCACCGCAGATACGCCTATTATCGAGGATATGCTGCTCTACGATTACGGTATCTCGAATATGCAGACCGACTCGATCGACAGAACGGGTATCGACGGCGGCGTTACAGACGATACGGTGCAGCAGATCATTTCCGGACTTGATTCAAAGTATTCCGGTACGGTGATCTCCGAAGGTGAGACGGACGAGGATTATATGGGACCGACATACAGCGTGCCTGTATCCGAGATACCCGAGGATATCCTCCAGGATCTCCCCGAGGAAGAGACCGAACCTGCGGAAACAGAAGAAACGGAGGCTGCGGAATAAAAGCCGCCGTTACCCCGCAGACAAAGCTATAATGCCGGAAAGAGAGGTGGATCATGAATGGCTGAAACCCTTACGCAGGAACAGATAGACGCGCTGCTTAGCAGTGCGATGTCCGGTGAGGTGGTCGAAAGCTCCAAAGAGCCTGATGTCAAGGAATATGACTTCAGAGCCCCGAAAAAGTTTACAAAAGAGCGTATAAAGATACTCGACAGTATCTTCGACAACTACGCGAGACTGCTCTCGTCGTATCTTACGGGTCTGCTCAGACTGTACTGC
This sequence comes from Ruminiclostridium sp., assembly GCA_017635095.1. Taxonomy (GTDB): domain Bacteria; phylum Bacillota; class Clostridia; order Oscillospirales; family Ruminococcaceae; genus Ruminiclostridium_E. Next base: position 13,789 of record JAGBMA010000161.1, read on the forward strand.
AAAGTAAGTCTGGCGTCAATAGAAGAACAGCGGTACTTCGAGTTCAACAACGCGCTCCCCGACTATGTAATGATGGGAACGCTCGACCTCGGTATCCACGACGATGATATAGGTACAGTCACGGCGATAGTTCAGCTTTCAAATTCACTCACATATATTCTGATAGACCGACTTCTCGGAGGAAGAGGCGAATATAAGGACGCCGACAGAGATTTCACCGAGATAGAAGTCAGCATAATAGATAAGATCATAAACAATATGTCGGCGCTCCTCCACGATCCGTGGGAGCCGTATGTAGAGGTGAACCCGAGCGTCGTCAATATCGAGACGAACTCGCGAGTCTATTCCGCAGTCGATTACGACGATACGATGATACTCGTTGCGCTTGAAGCTACCGTAAGCGACACAAAGACGATCATAACGATATGTATGCCGGCGCTCAGCCTTGATGAGCTCATGCAGAAGTACGTTTCAAAGTCGGTAAGGAGCACAAGACGCTTCGATGCGGTAAGGGAACAGGAAAGGCGCGACAATATCATGAGAGCACTCAACGATACGTCGCTCAACATAGTCGCGGAACTCGGAAAGACTTCTCTCGATGTTTCAGACGTTCTGAATCTTCAGATAGATGACATAATACCGCTTGATATGAGCATAGACAGTAATGTGACCCTTAAGATAGGGAACAGGGTCTGGTTCGACGGAAAGCTCGGATCATTCAACCAGAACAAAGCGGTCAAGATCGAAAACGTGTTCAGAAGTGAGGGTTAACGGATGCCTAAAATTGAAATTTCCGATATGGAAAAGGACGCCCTTGGCGAAGTCATGAATATCAGTATGGGAAGCGCCGCAACGGCGGTTTCCGAACTGCTGAGCGCCAAGGTCTGGATCACTACCCCGAGGGTCGAGATCGTCAGAGCCGATGATATGCTCCAGTATGACAAGCTTGAACCTGCTGTCTGCGTAAAAATAGAGTATGTCAAGGGCCTTTCGGGCAACAACCTCATGGTCCTGAGACAGGACGATGTACAGATGATCCTCAATCAGCTCATGGGTCAGCCGCTTGTGGTAACGCCCGACTTTGAGTTCGACGAGCTGAATATAAGCGCCGTGTCCGAGGTCATGAACCAGATGATGGGCGCAAGTGCAACGGCACTTTCGGACTTTCTCGGTATCGTTGTCGATATCTCGACGCCGACGCCGTATATAATGGAAAATATCGACCTTAGCGAGGTGCAGGATTTCGAGGACGAAGAAGAAGTCGCTGCGATCTATTTCGACCTCACTATCGACGGTGTCATAAAATCGGAGTTCTGTTCCGTACTTACCCTTGAGCTCGCTAAGTTTATTGCAGACAAGGTCCTCGGAACAGCAGACGAGCCGGCCGCAGAACCGGCTCCCGCACCCGCTCCGGCTGCAGCAGCTCCCGCACCTTCGGGAGGCGGAACGATGTCTCAGGCGGAAATGGATGCGATGTTCGGCGGAGCTCAGCCGCAGATGCCCCAGGGTATGCCGCAGATGCAGCCCGGAATGCCGCAGATGCCGCAGGGTATGCCGCCCCAGGGAATGCCCGGTCAGATGCCGTACGGAGCATATCCGCCCCCGCAGTACGGTTATCAGCAGCCGTATCCATACCCGCAGATGCCTTACGGCGGTTATCCTCAGCCGATGAATGTTCAGAACGCCCAGCTCAACGCGTTCGATGCGCAGAATGTTCAGCTCACCGGAGAGCAGAAAACGAATTTACAGCTCCTTATGGGCGTTCCGCTTGAGATCTCGGTAGAGATAGGAACTGCACGAAGGAAGGTAAAGGAGATCCTCGAGTTCACCCAGGGTACCATAATCGAGCTTGAAAGACAGGCAGGCGCCCCGGTAGATATAATAGTGAACGGAAATCTTATCGCAAAGGGCGATATAGTTGTAATAGACGATAACTTTGCGGTCAGAATAACGGAAATAATCAAATCTAAACTTATGGATTCAATAAACAAGGAGTAAACAGATATGGACAAGAAGATTTTACTGGTGGACGACGCGGCATTTATGAGAATGCTCATCAAGGACACGCTCACAAAGAACGGCTACACCAACATCCTCGAAGCGCAGGACGGCGCTATCGCGTGCCAGACCTATGAGGCTGAAAAGCCCGACCTTGTTATCATGGATATAACCATGCCCAACAAGACCGGTATCGAAGCTCTCGCAGACATCAAGAAGATGAATCCCCAGGCTAAGGTCGTAATGTGCAGCGCTATGGGACAGGAAGCAATGGTCGTTGAAGCTATAAAGCTCGGCGCTCTTGACTTCATTGTAAAGCCTTTCAAGCCCGACAGAATTATTGCAACGGTAACAAAGATCTTAGGCTAAGCTTTCATGGGACTCGAAATTCTTTGGGTCATTCTTTCGCTTGTCGGAGTTCTCGGGCTGTTCTTCATACTTGTGTACGCGACCAAAAAGCTCGGAAGCGGTATAGGGTATGTGAACGGTAACCGTATGAAGGTCATAGACCGTATATCTCTCGGAAGAGACGGTATGCTCGTGGTCGTAAGTATAGCCGGAAAGCTCATGCTTTTCGGTGTCACCGGTCAGCATATCGAGAAGCTCTCCGATATAGATATGACACCCGAGGAATACAGCGAGCGAACGTCATCACCCGAAGCGCAGAACACGATGAGCTTCGCGTCTGCCTTTGCCGAGGTATTGGGAAAGAAAAAAGACACGGAAAAGGATAACGGCGATGATTAAAGAAGCTGTAAAACAAAACAAAGGTCTGTTTATAAGGTTTTTGGTTTCTTTGATCGTGACCTGTCTGCTCGGAGCGATACTGTGCGTAACAGCCTCTGCCCTGAGCGCAGACCCCGATTCCGAAACGGAGGTGCTCGCGGAAAACCCGGGCGCCGAACCGGTAGATGAGTCACTTTTGAAGGAGCTTATAGGCATAGACGGTTCACAGACACTCGAAGTAATTCTTATAGTTACTATCCTGTCGATAGCGCCGTCTTTTCTTGTAATGGTCACCTCTTTCACGAGGATCGTCATAGTCTTCAGCTTTCTCAGAAACGCAATGCAGACCCAGTCTATCCCGCCTAACTCGGTGTTAATGGGTCTTTCTCTGTTTTTGACGCTGTTCATAATGTGGCCTACCTTCTCGGAGATAAACGAGAATGCGTATCAGCCGTATTCACGCGGCGAAATAGAGATAAACGAGATGATAGAACGCTCGTCCGATACGCTCAAAGTGTTTATGCTCAAAAACACCTCAAGGTCGAATATGCAGTTCTTCCTCGACCTGAAAGGTGCCGCAGTATATGAGGCAGAGCAGCGTTCCGCGGAAAACGCGGAGACTGACGAAGAAAGCGACAGCTTCATCACGCCCCTTGAGCCGATACCGGATCTTACCGAGCGCACGCCTGTGGATCTGAACCAGACCTCGAACGAGCTTACGGATTATACCGACCAGCTCGGACTCGAAACGGTGATACCCGCGTTCATACTGAGCGAGCTTACCCGGGCGTTCCAGATGGGATTTCTGATATTCATACCGTTCCTCGTTATCGACATAGTCGTGTCGTCAACGCTTATGGCAATGGGTATGATGATGCTCCCGCCTTCGATGATCTCGCTTCCGTTCAAGATAATGCTCTTCGTGCTCGTAGATGGCTGGCAGATGCTCATAGGCACGCTGGTGCAGTCTTTCAACGTTTAGCGGATACCCCCTGATCTCACGGAGATGATGATAAATGACTCAGGAACTTGTACTTGAGATATTCACAGAAGCCATAATGCTCGCGTTCAAGCTCGCGGTGCCTACGCTTCTGATAGCTATGCTCGTCGGTCTGATAATAGCGATACTTCAGGCCGCGACACAGGTGCATGAGCAGACGCTCACGTTCGCGCCGAAGGCTATCATAGTGGCGCTTGGTCTGCTTGCAATGGGACCGTGGATGTGCGCAAGCATAATCGACTTCTTCAACTATATAATGGATCTCATGCAGCACGTGACGCTGTAGCGGTGACGCAGATGTTTGTATGGGATACACTCTACCAAAGCTTCACGCTTTTTCTGTTCGTTTTATGCAGGACAACGGGTATTTTTACATTCAACCCGATATTTGCACGAAACAACGTTCCGAATAACGTGAAAGCTTTCATGTCTGTGGTGTTTGCTGTCGTTATGACTGCGTCCCTCGGGGACATGACGGTGCCGGAATTCAACGGGGTGCTCGGGTTTGCAGTGATACTTGCGAAAGAGCTCCTTGTGGGCATTGTTTTCGGTTTCTTCACCAACCTTATCATAACCGTGCTCCTTTACTCGGGTGAGATAATGGA
>JAGBMA010000162.1 GCA_017635095.1 Ruminiclostridium sp.
CCTGTCGGGGCGTGGGGCGGAGCCTCACACGCGCGGCCGCAGACGCGCTGAGGGCGCAGGGCGGAGCCCTGCCGGGGCGTGGGGCAGAGCCCCACACGCGCGTCCGCAGACGCGCTGGGGGTGCAGGGCGGAGCCCTGCTATGAGAAGAAGGTAAGGTAGGTGTCTTTGACGGTGTCGTCGAGGAGGCTGTACATACCGTTGTCGGTGTTCATGCCATAATTGCAGTGGTTCGTCATTATGGCGATGCCCGTCCGGTCGCTCCGGTCATAGAACAGACCCGTGATAGCGCCGAGCGCGTTGCCGGGGTGACCGCAGAGAGTGCGCCCGGGAACTATGTTCCCGCTGTATGTGCGGACGTTGAGCCCCATGCCGTAGTTGGCGGTGCTGATGTATATCCCGTGCATCTGATCCGTGGCTGTCTGGCTGAGTATGCGCTTGCCGCCGCATTCCTTCACCGTGCCGTCCCCCGCGAGCGCAGTTCCGAGCCTTGCAAGATCGGAGGGAGTGATAAGAAGTTCGCATTGGGCTGCAAGATAGGAATTGCCGAGACCGAAGGATTCGTAGTATTCTCTGCCGCGCCCCCATTCGGCGACATTGAACACCTCGCCGTCGTGGTCATAAATGACCGCACAGCTCTCCTTGTCCTCGATAAGGTCGATGATGTAGCCTGCGTCCATTCCGAGCGGCTCAAACAGCACCTTTTCTGCGTAATCGTGGAAGAACATTCCCGTAATATGCTCGATGACCGCGCCCATAGTCCCGGCACCGAAGTTCGTGTAGTTGTAAAACTCACCGGGTACAGTGCCGGTAAGCGAGTTTTTGAGAACATAGTCCACCGGGTATCGCTCGGTCATTCCCCATTCGTACAGGTAAGTGTCGGTTATGCCGGCTGTGTGGGTGAGAAGATGTCGGAGCTTTACGTCTCCGCTTGCAGTCGAGTAGGGAAGCCCTGTGGCAGTATCGAGAATGCTGTCAAGGGTGATGACCTCTTCGTCGCACATTTTCATGACGAGCACGGTGGAAATCAGCTTCGATACGCTTGCAGCCCGGAACCGGGTGTTCTTTGTCACCGGCTTTTCCGCTTCCATGTCCGCAAGCCCGAAGCTGTCGGCATAGATAATGTCGCCGTCCCTGAAAACTGCGATACCCATGCCCGTAACGCCGTTCGCGAGCCGTATCTGTTCTATGCGCTCATGGTAAGCGTCTGTGTCCGGCATAGCGTATTCTGTGGGAGAATACTCCGCGGCTGCAGTCGTATCGTCGGGTGATATTATATGTATGCCTGCGGGCGCAGTCCCCTGTGTGGAAACTGCGCCCGTCTGAGGCACTGACATCTGTGCGCCGTGCGAAATATCCGTGCAGCCGCACATGAGTATGGCTGCAGCCGCAAGCGCAGAGATCAAGAGTTTTTTTCTGGGCATTTCATGCTCGTTTCGTCGGTAGTTCCTGAATTGCTTTTATTTCTTGACTGTAACGGTTTTCGACCATGCGCTGTAGTATTTGGTGCCGTTGACCGTCTTGTAGGTGCGTATCCTGAAAATATGTTTCTTGTTCGTGTTGAGTGAAAGCGAGCAGGAGGTCTTTGAAGCCGAGACTGTCCCGCCGTTCTTGAAAGTTGAGCCGCCGTCCGTAGAATACTGTATCTGGTACCCGGAGATACCGCTCACCTTGCTCCAGGACAGGTTGAACTTGCTGCTCGTCTTGCTTGCCTTTTTGATCGTGGTGGCTTTCGGTACAATTTTGAACGTGAGGGTCTTTGTGCCCTTGTATTTTCCGGTCATGCTGATCGTGACCGAAGCGGTGCCGATGTTTTTGTTGTTCTTATAGCCGAGTTTGTAGTCTGTACCTTTTTTCAGCGGAACATTGATGTTGATGAAGATGTCAACGTCAGGCTTTAGTGCCTTTCCGGTATATGTCTGATCGGGTATCGGGTTGATCTTGAGCGAGGTTATGTCTATGTGTGAGTGATCGGTCTCCTCGGGCTCCTTGTAGCCTTCAAGGTTCAGCGAGGGCTTGAACGTCGTGTAAGTAACATCATCTCCGTCAAGGGTGGAGTATTTGTACTGCTTTGTCTTCATGACGGTGTAGTAGCCCTTTTTGCATTTGCTGAGCTTTGCGAGGAAGTCCTTGCCGGCGTCCGTTTCCTGGTTTATGAGACAGGAGAAACCGATCCTGCCTTTTTTATCGGAGTTCGCGAAATGATTCATGCAGATATCTCTGCCGTTATCGCCGAGTATCTTGAAAGAGTTGAGGGAAAGCTTATCTTCGATCTTATCCTCGGGGATCTCAACGGGGTAAACGTAGAGGTCTTGTGAAACGAGCCTTCCGCCGAGCAGGTATGAACCGCCGGAGACTTTCTCGATAAGCCCCTGATTTATGAATCCGTAGCAGTTCTCTCCGTCTGACAGCAGGAATATATACACCACGCTGTCTATCTTATGACCTTTGATTTCGGTTATAGCGCTTGAGAGCTGGGAAGCGGAATAGGGCGAGTCGCCGAGGAACATATCTATGCGATATGCGCCGGTGGAGTTGAAGCTTCCTTCAAAAGCTGCGGTCTTATCCGCCTTTGCGGAAGCTGTAACGGAGCAGACCACTGCTGAAGCGATCATTAATGCTGCGGAAAGCAGCAGGGATAACAGCTTTTTTGCTTTTTTCATAGTAACCTCCCGTCGGTCTTTGGTATTTGTCTGTTTATTTCTTTACTGTGACTGTATCGGACCATGCACTGTAGTAGATATTCTTGCCGACTTTCTTGTAGGTGCGGATACGGAAAACGTGCTTTCTGCCCGTATCGAGAGAAAGAGAGGTAGATGTTTTTGACGAGGAAACGCTTCCGGCTTTCTTGAAAGTTGAGCCGCCGTCGGTGGAGTACTGGATCTGGTATCCGTCAATACCGCTGATCTTGCTCCAGGACAGGTTGAACTTGCTGCTCGTCTTGCTTGCCTTGAGGGAAGTGGTCTTGGGAAGGATATTGAAGGTGACCTGTTTGGAGCCGGTATATTTACCGATCATTTTTATTGTGACGGTCGCGGTGCCGATGCTCTTGTTGTTCTTGTATGAAAGCTTGTAGTCCGTACCTTTTTTGAGCTGGTAGTCATAGTTTATTATCATCTTCACATCGGGCTTTATTGCTTTTCCGGTGTATGTCTGGTTGGGGATATCGGTGATCTTTACGGAGGTGATGCTTATTTTCGAGCTGTCCTCATTGCCTGTCTTGTTTGCAGACGCGAGGCTTATCTTGCTTATTTTCCCGAACTCCGCATCATCGCCGTCGAGTGCGTAGAAATGCTTGTTCTTGAGCTTGAGCTTGGCGTAGTAGCCTTTCTTGCATTTCTGGAGGTTTGCGAGGAAAGTTTTGCCGTTTTCGGTGGTGAGGTCGAGGTTGCAGCTTACGCCGGTGACCAGTATGGACTTGTTCTTGCCGTCAACGAGCTTTACGCTTGCATCGGTGGTCTCTTTGCTGAAAAGGGTGTTCATGCCCTTGCACATAAGGTCGTAGTTTTCAAATATGGTGAGCTTGCTCATGGTGAGCCCGTCTTCGAGGTCTTCCTCGGACACGGTCACAGGGTAAACGTATCTTCTTACGTTTTCATCTTTCTGGGTGGAGGTCATGCTCTTGTAGGGATTAGGGATAGCGTATCCATAATCGAGGACAAGGAATCCGTAGCAGTTCTTTCCGTCGGACAGCAGGGAAACGTCCGCGACAGCCTGTATCTTGTTGGCGAAAAGCTCCTTGTACACATCTTCGGACTGCTGTTCGCTTACGAAAGTAGCCATTCCGAACTGTACGGACAGACTGTATGTATCATCGCTGAGGTATTTACCCGTGAATGTCGAAGAACCGTTTTCGACGATACCCGATGTTTTTTCGGCAGCGTACGACGGCACCGAGGCCGAGAACATAGATGTAACTGCGATCATTGCCGAAAGTATGACCGAAACAAATCTTCCTGTCTTTTTCATATATTTTCCTTTCATGTGGTGAACGATCAACTGAGTTATTCGTTCATTTCCTGATTACTACGGAAAAATTATATCATAGTTCAATATTAAAGTCAAGGCTTTTTACAGGACCCTGTTCAATACCCGGATACGGGGCGTGATGACGGGAGAAAAAAAGTTAGCACCCGCAAACCGCACAAAATAAAGAAAATATCTTGATTTTTTTTGTTGGATATGCTATAATACACACAAGGCAAAGGGTTTGACCGATGCTTACGGTATTGAGGAATACCTATCTACATATAAGGAGGAACTGACCAATGGCTTATAAGATCAATGCTGAAGAATGTATCGCTTGCGGCGCTTGCGCAGACGGATGTCCCGTTGAGGCAATTTCTGCCGGTGATGCTTATTCTATCGATGCTTCCAAGTGCATCGACTGCGGCGCTTGTGCAGACGCTTGTCCTGTAGGAGCTCCCAAGGCTGAATAATTGAAGAATGCTTGAAAGATAGGCTGTCGGCTTCTGTCGGCAGCTTGTTTTTTTGCAGTTTTTGACACTGCAGAAAAACAAATGTCACAAAACTGTGACCGGGAATTTGTCTAAAAGGCAGAAAACCGGAAAAGCGCTAAAGTTTACGGGATCTGTGACGATATAATATAAAATGAAGGGAATCAGGGTCAACCGAACGGATTCGGCGGGCATGGAGGTCTTAGGGAAGTAAGGCGCGTCAAGGAAGATGCGCAGGAAAGCTTCCGCCGGGATCGCAGTATATTTTTTAACATATATGAAAAGGGAACCCCCGCCGCAAACGCGGCGAGGGCTCTTTCAATTCCCGACCCGTTTTCGCACATCGCACAGCAAAAAGTCCCGGAGGATCTTTCGACCATTCCGGGACTGTGCATTCATGCGGTTCGCGATTTTATTCGCCCTTGATATAGAACGGACTGTCCACTTTCTTTGCGCCCTCGCCGAAAGGTGAATTCACGGGTGCCGCCATTATCGGGAACTTCGTGAGGAAGAGCTTTGCCGATTCGCACAGCGAGTTTCCGATATCCTTACAGGTCTCGTTGTCTGCGTCTATATCCAGCGTGAACAGGTAATACTCCTGTTCGCCCTGTTTGAGCATACAGAAATAGGCTTCCCTTACCTCGGGCATCTTCACGAGCTTCTTCTTGAAAGCGCCGTAAACTGCTTCGGGAATGTTCTGGGGCTTGCCGAACATGAGCTTGACCTGCTGAGTGCCGCCGGATTCGCGGCGCGCCTTTTCTCTTTCCGCTATAGTGCGCATAGCTTCGAGGAGATTGGAGATCGCGTCCTGGGAGAAGATAATGTTCTGGCTCATGGGGTTGATGACAAATCCGCTTATTGCGTCGGATTTTTCTTTTGCAAGCTGAGCGATCTGGGGGAACACGACCACGATAGTGTTGACTTTCGGGTTCTTGCTCCACTTGAGGAATTCCTTTATATCGGTGAATACGGTGAAATACTGTTCGCCCTTTGCATTCTGAATGAGCTTGAAGTTGAACTTGGCGTCCTTCGGGATAGAGACTTTGCCATGACCTTTGAGGATATTGCCGTCTGCGTCGAGCACATCTACGGGAGCAAAGAACTTAGCGCCGATGACCTTTTCGATCATAGCGGCCTGAGTAGCCTGGTTCTCTTCCTTGTTGAGAGCCTCCATAGCATCTACGAGCGCGGCGTTTCCGAGATCGGGGAAAATATCCTCGGGGCGGGGAGGATTGATCTCGGGGGCTATCTTATCGTTATCGCCGTCGTCCGTGGGAGTCGGGAATTTTATATGATTATCAGCCATTTTGATTTTCCTTTCTGAACATTTTGTACTATTATAACATATTTCTTCCGACATTTCAATAGTTTTTCCCGATTTTGAAAAATAATATTGTATGCGCGTCTTTCCGGTCACTGGCGCTCCCAGTATTTTATGCCGCCATCGGGGATAAAGAATGTGCGTATATAGCCGTCCGTGGAAAGGACTGCAAAATACCCCTTATCCTTGTCGAAGAAAAGCTTATCGCCGTCGTCCTCGGTCTTGTGCAGCACATCCGGCGAGCCCGAGTTTATAAGCTCGTTCGCAAGTGCGAGATATTCGGATTGTGTGATCTTACCAAACTCGGCGCCGTGCTTCTTGTAATGCTCGTCAAAAAGCTTGCGGCTGCGGAACGTGTACTGTTTTTCGGCAGCCGCTTTCACGGTGACTTTGCATTTCAGCGCAGTCTTGCCATGCTTTGCGGTTATTGTTGCAGTTCCGGCTTTCTTTGCGGTTATAAGGCCTTTGCTCACCGAGGCGACTTTTGAGCTGCCCGACGACCACGTTATCGAATCTACGGCGTAATTGACGTATATCTGATATGTCTCGCCCACGCTCAGCGTAAGCGACGTCTTCGTAAGCTTCGGTGCTTCGGCAGCGGAAGAGGTCAGGCACAGTGCGGTAACTGCCACTATCGCCGCCATCAGGACTGCAAATAATCGTATGTACTTTTTCATGAGAATACCTCCGCAGAATAAATCATGCTTAGATTATATCACAACTCCGGCACATTTTCAAGACAGTCTGCGGTAATAATATTTTACCCGGTTCTGAAAAATAATATTTCTTGACACGGAGCAGCAATGGTGATATAATTTATAGGCTGTATTTTACGCAGTGCGCAGGGTATTGCGCTCAGGCTTTTCAGACAGATTCGGAGTGATATAAATGGAGACCGCAAAAAATCCTCTCGGCACGGAGCCGGTGGGAAAACTTATGCTGAAATTTGCCGTCCCGAGCATCATCGCTATGCTTGTGGGCGCTTTGTATAACATTGTTGACCAGCTTTTCATAGGACAGGCTGTCGGCACCAACGGAAATGCCGCCACAAATATAGCTTTCCCTCTTTCGACCATGTGCATCTCCTTTGCGCTCATGTTCGGAGTGGGCGGCGCGAGCTGCTATAACCTCGCTCTCGGCAGAGGAGATACGAAAAAAGCGCCGTTCTTTGTGGGCAACTCGTTCGTGATGCTGCTTTTCTGCGGGGTCGTGCTCTGTGCGGTAACAGAGCTGTTCCTTGACCCGCTCCTCACCCTTTTCGGAGCGCCGGCCGAAGTAATGCCCTACGCCCGGGACTATGTGCGTATAACCGCCTTCGGCTTCCCGTTCCTTATACTTACCACCGGCGGCGGGCATCTTCTGAGAGCCGACGGAAGCCCCGGAATGACTATGTTCTGCAGCATCATCGGCGCTGTGATAAACACCGCGCTTGACGCCCTGTTCGTATTCGGGTTCAGCTGGGGAATGGCTGGTGCCGCGGCTGCAACAATAATCGGTCAGGTCGTCTCCGCCGGAATCGTTATATGGTACATCTTCGCGAGATTTCATACCACCGAGCTCACAAAGGAGCACTTTATCCCCAAGCCCGCGGTCATCGGGCGTGCAGCATCTATCGGACTTGCTTCCTTCATAAACCAGATCGCGATCATGATAGTACAGATAGTTGTCAACAACCTGCTCAGATACTACGGGAGCCTTTCCGTTTACGGCGAGTCGATACCTCTTGCGGCAGCCGGGATCGTCATGAAAGTGAACCAGATCGTGTTCTCGTTCGCTATCGGGCTCGGCCAGGGAAGCCAGCCTATCGAGAGCTTCAACTACGGTGCCCGGAAATATCCCCGCGTGAAGAAAGCTCTGCTGCTTGCGTGCGGCGCAAGCTTCGCGATATCGCTTTTCTTCTTTATGTTCTTCCAGATCTTCCCGCGCCGGATCCTTTCGCTCTTCGGCAACGGCTCCGAAGAATACTTCGTCTTCGGAGAGAACTTCTTCCGCATATTCCTGTTCTTTGTTCCCTTCGTAAGCCTCCAGCCGGTAGCATCTACGTTCTTCACATCTATCGGAAAGCCGGTCAAGGGAATCGTCCTCTCCCTCACAAGGCAGATCGCGTTTTTCCTGCCGCTTGCCGTGATACTTCCGATATTTTTCGGCATCGACGGGATAATGTATGCCGGTCCCTGCGGCGACTTCATGTCGAGCGTCATCGCGATAATAATGGTGATAGCCGAGTTCTCGCTGATGAAGCGCCAGGAGGCTGCACTCACCGTTCCGGAAGTCTCAGAATAAGTATCGCCCCGCGGACATTACCGTTCACGGGGCTGATTTTTCTGCAAAACATCATATTCCTGCGCCTGCGGAGCCGATTTTCGCGGCAAACTGCATCAAAAGAAATAATAAACGTTGACAAAACGGAAAAAGTATAGTATAATATACGGGAATATCTGAAAATAGCTAAAGGAGATAAACAAATGGGGCTTTTCAGCAAGCTTTTCGGCTCATACTCCGAAAAGGAACTAAAGAGAATAGAAGGAACGAAACAGTCTGTGCTTGACCGCGAGCCTATGTATCAGGCCATGACGGACAAGGAGCTTCAGAACCAGACGAATGTTCTCAAGGAGCGTCTCGCAAAGGGTGAGACCCTTGATGATATACTCCCGGACGCTTTTGCAGTCTGCCGTGAAGCCATGTACCGCGTTATCGGCATAAAGCCTTACCCGGTGCAGATCATAGGCGGCATCGTGCTTCACCAGGGCCGTATCGCCGAGATGAAGACCGGTGAAGGTAAGACATATGTGGCTGCGCTTCCGTCATACCTCAATGCGCTCACCGGAAAGGGCGTTCATGTAGTCACAGTCAACGACTACCTCGCAAAGCGTGACTCCGAGCTTATCGGACGTGTTCACCGCTTCCTCGGTCTTACCGTAGGTCTTATCGTGCATGACATTCCGAATGACGTCAGACGCGACGCATACAACTCCGATATAACATACGGCACAAACAACGAGTACGGTTTCGACTATCTTCGTGACAATATGTGCATACGCAAGGAAGAAAAGGTCCAGCGTGAGCTCAACTACGCTATCGTCGATGAGGTCGATTCGATCCTCATAGATGAGGCAAGGACTCCGCTCATCATCTCCGGACGCGGCGACAAGCCCACCGATCTCTACGAGAGAGCGGACAAGCTTGCAAGAACGATGACCTCATACAAGGTCGTTGAGGTGGATTCAAAGGAAGAACAGGACGACCTTACCGCCGACTATATCATAGATGAAAAGGCAAAGACCGCGACGCTTCTCCCCAACGGCGTAAAGAAGGCTGAAAAGTTCTTCGGCATAGACAACCTCATGGATCCCGACAACCTCACCATTCTTCACCATGTGAACCAGGCGATAAAGGCTCACGGCTGTATGCATCTCGACATCGAGTATGTCGTCAAGGACGGCGAGATCGTCATAGTTGACGAGTTCACCGGACGTCTTATGTTCGGCCGCCGCTTCAACGAGGGTCTGCATCAGGCTATCGAGGCAAAGGAAGGCGTAAAGGTAAAGCACGAGAGCAAGACCCTTGCGACTATCACTTTCCAGAACTATTTCCGCCTGTACAGCAAGCTTTCCGGTATGACCGGTACGGCTATGACGGAAGAGACCGAGTTCAGAGGCATATATAATCTCGACGTTATCGAGATCCCCACAAACAAGCCCGTTATCCGTATCGACAGACAGGATCAGGTATATAAGAATGAACACGGCAAGTTCGTTGCTGCGATCGAGCAGATAAAGGCGTGCCACGAAAAGGGTCAGCCCGTGCTCGTCGGCACTATCTCCATAGAAAAGTCCGAAGAGCTCTCGAAGATGCTCAAAAAGGCCGGCATCAAGCACGAAGTCCTCAACGCGAAGAACCATGAGCGAGAGGCTGAGATCGTAGCTCAGGCGGGCAAGAAGGGCGCCGTTACCATCGCCACGAACATGGCAGGACGCGGTACCGATATCATGCTCGGCGGTAACGCGGAATATCTTGCAAAAGCGGATATGCGCAGACAGGGCGTTCCCGATGAGCTTATAAACGAGGCTACCGGTTTCGCGGAAACAACGAACGAAGAGATCCTTGCCGCAAGAAAGCAGTATATGGAGCTCAACGAAAAGTACAAGCAGCAGATAGCTCCCGAGGCAGAGGAAGTCCGCAAAGCGGGCGGTCTGTTCATTCTCGGTACCGAGCGCCATGAATCAAGACGTATAGATAACCAGCTCCGCGGCCGTGCAGGCCGTCAGGGCGACCCCGGCGAAAGCTGTTTCTTCGTATCGCTCGAAGATGACCTCATGAGACTCTTCGGCGGCGACAGAGTCCAGGCGGTAATGGAGTCCCTCAAGATAGATGAAGATGTTCCGATCGAGAACTCCATTCTTACAAAGACCATCGAGTCTTCTCAGCGTAAGATCGAAGGCAGAAACTACCAGATCAGAAAGAGCGTCCTCGATTTCGACGACGTTATGTCTCAGCAGAGAATGACCATTTATTCCCAGCGTTCAAAGGTGCTCGACGGCGACGATATAAGCGAGAGCATACGCAGCATGATAACCGACAGCATCAAGGAGAATGTGGATATGTTCTGCCAGGGCGATATCGCCGACAACTGGAACATCACCGGTCTCCGTGAGCATTACGCCGGTGTTCTCACAACTCCCGACGACCTCGTCTATACCAACGATGAGCTCAACGAGGTATCGAAGAAGGATATAACAGAGATGCTCACCGAGCGCGCGGAAGCGATATATGCAGCCAAGGAAGCCGAGTACGGTGCCGAGGTCATGCGTGAGCTTGAACGTGTGGTACTGCTCAGAAATGTGGATCAGAAGTGGATGGATCATATCGACGCTATGGATGAGCTCAAGCGCGGTATCTATCTGCGTTCTATGGGTCAGAAAGACCCCGTTGTGGAGTACCGTTTTGAGGGCTTCGCAATGTTTGATGAGATGATCGCGGCGATAAGAGAGGATACCGCAAGAGCGATCCTTACCGCAAGGCTCGCCAATAACAGACAGGCTCCGCAGCGTGTTCAGGTAATGCGCCCGAATATGCCCCAGGGTACGGTCAGAAGAGCCGTTCCCAAGCCTGCAAAGAAGGATAAGAAGGCTGCGGCTAAGGAGCGCGCGGCCAACGCGGCGGCTGAAAACAAGGACGCAGGCGAAAAGACTGCACCCGAAACAACAGAAGAATAACAATACGTCCTTTCTCCGCAGGTCGGGGAAAGGACTGCATTTTTACAAAGGAAGGTTATCATTATGGCAATAGTCAGCGAAGTAAGAAAAGAACTCACCGAACACATCATTCCGTTCTGGAACAGGCTCAGAGACGACAAGAACGGCGGGTTTTACGGTTTCATGGATCATGACCTGCATCTTGACAAAAACGCGGAAAAAGGTGTTATCCTGCATTCCCGCATTCTCTGGTTCTACTCGAACTGCTACCTCGTGCTCGGAGACCCGGATTGTCTTGACAACGCGAGACACTGCTACGAGTTCATGCGCAAATACTGTGTCGATCCCGTGAACGGCGGAGTTTACTGGCTCATGAACGCGGACGGCACCGTTAGCGACAGCATGAAGCACACATACTGTCAGGCTTTCTTCATTTACGCCCTTGCAAGCTATTACGACGCGTCCAAGGACGACCAGGCGCTCAAACTTGCCCTCGAAATATTCGAAACAGTTGAAAAGAACTGCACCGATGACGTAGCTTATCTTGAAGCAATGTCGGCGGACTGGAAGCTCATACCCAACGATGCGCTCTCCGAGAACGGGCTCATGGCGGATAAGACCATGAACACCACTCTTCACCTCCTCGAAGCTTATACCGAGCTTTACCGCGTGAGCAGCGACGAGCGCGTTCTCAACCGCCTTAAATTCCAGATAAACATCTTCCTTGACAAGATCTGGTACAAGCCTGAGAGCCGTCTGCTCGTATTCTTCGACCGCGAGCTTAACGTTATTGGCGACATTCACTCCTACGGCCACGATATAGAGGCGACATGGCTCATAGACCGCGCCTGCGAGGTGATCGGCGACGATGAGCTCACCGCGAAAGTCCGTGAGATGAACGAACCGATCGTGAAGAAAATCGCCGATATCGCATTTGAGAACGGCGCTCTCAACAATGAGCGTGAGAACGACAAGATCAGTAAGATGCACATATGGTGGGTGCAGGCGGAAGGCGTGGTCGGCTTTATGAACGGCTGGCAGAAGTACGGGGAGAAGCGGTATCTTGATATCTCCAACGCCCTCTGGGAGAATATAAAGGCTGAGATCATCGACAAGCGCGAGGGCGGAGAGTGGTACTCGCAGATCCTTGAGGACGGAAAGCCCGATGCGGCAAAGCCCACGGTGGATCCGTGGAAGTGTCCGTATCACAACGGAAGAATGTGCCTTGAGATCATGAAAAGAAGTCTCTGACAGGCGCAGAAACGATATATGAAAGATAAAAGGCGCAGAGCTTAACATAAGCTCTGCGCCTCAGTTTGTCAATAAAGTATCTTGTTTTACGCAGATGTCCTGATCTCCGTGGTACGGTACAGGATCCGGCAGCGCAGGCCGGCCCCACCCGGGAGAGTAAATCGCTTGAGCGCCGGACTGAGAAGAACTGTGTAACACAGATCTATCTGTACTTTCCGCAGAACACAGCGTAGGCGCAGGTGCTGCACAGTCCCGTATCTGACGGGCAGGCGCTCACCATGCCTTTTTTTGTCTCAAGCACTTTCGCGCCGAGATACGAACGGGTGTAGGATTCTATAGCGCGGTAGATCTCGGGTGAGATCTCGGTGTGGGTGATGAATCCGCCTCGCTTTTTGCCGTATTTTGCAATAAGTGCGCTGTTGAGTGCCGAAAGTTCCTCGCGTTCGGGGGAGTCGCTCAGGTAAAACCCCGACGATGAGTGTGAAGCGATGTATTTCTGCATACTGTCGGTGGTTTTCTGAGCAATGTCACTTCCGTCGGAGCGCTCGTAGCTCATCTTGCCCACCGGCATATAGCTCACCGATGATGGGCGCGCTTTCGGGTCGTTCCCGCAGATACCGAACATATATAGAAGTGTCTGTATGTTCTCGCCGCGGTAGATGTCGTCAAGGGAGAAATCGCGGCTGCTCCGTTTATAATCCACCACTCTGATGTACTTTTTCCCGTCCGCGGTCATGGAGTCTATCCTGTCGCAGACTCCGGCGACGGTTATCCCGCCAAAAGGGAATGAAAGACGCTGTTCGAGGGCTTCGGGATAGAATCCGCTCAGCTGCAGTTCGTCCCTTATCCTTGCGGCAGACTTCACCGCGTATCTTCCGAGCCGTGAGAACTGGTATGAGAAGCGTTCTGTTCCGCCGAAGCCGCCGAGAAATGCTTCTTTTTCATACATCTGCACGCTTTCCGCGACGTGAGCGGCAATATCCGCGTCGCTGAGTGAAAGGAACGTGTCGCGCTTATCCATGTGGTCGGTTAGTATGCGCTGGAGACAGAAGTGAATGAGGTTGCCCACGAGAAGCGCGTCGATGCTGCGCTCGGTATCATCGGAAAGCCCAAGCCCGTATCTGCAGAAAAACGCGAATTTGCAGCGGTTCATGAGGTTTATCGCCGACGGCGAGTACGAGTTCAGCACCAACAGCTTCGACGCGTATTCCTCGGGGATAACATGACGGTCACGATCCGGCTTTTCTCCCGCCGCCGAGCGAAGCATTGCGGCGTATCCCGCCGGGACTGTTTTCATAAGTGCTCTGCGCTCACCGGCTTTGGAGCGGTCACGGTAGATGTGGGCAAGATAACGTTCCGCCGAGCCTCCGTTCCGACAGTAATGCGATGCGCCGAAGTTGTCCGCGCCCTCGGTGACTGCACCCGTTTCTTCCTTTATCGCGGCTATCTCAGGCGAGGGTTCAAGGAAGCTCCCGTCCGTTCCCATGAGCGGGTAGGTGATGTATAGCCGCTCCGAGGGTATGTTTATGCAGCGATAGACGGTGAACAGCTCCTGGGAATAGCGGGAGAGCCTGTCGGAGACTACGGGAATGCCGAGCCTTGTGAGCTGTTCGCTCTCGGAGGGGGTAAATACCTGAGAGGACGGTGCGGGGCGGGGCATAATGCCGCGGCTGAACCCGCAGATAAAGACGTGTCTTACGTCAGTGAAGCGGCTTCTCTCCGTGTCGCCCACCGTCACTGCATCGAGAGTCTGGGGCGGTTTTGCAACCGTGGTGGCGGTGAAAACGTCCGAGAGTATCTCCGTATAATCCTCTATGCTGATATTATGGCTGCGCAGCGCCCGGAATGCCGACTCGAACACGGTTATCGTGTCGTCCCAGAGCTCACTGTACTCATCGAGAAGTTTCGGGTCATATATGGGCTTTCCCGCGTCGCTGTGCCCGATGACGCATTTGCCGTACAAGGCGTTGCGCACGTCCATGGTGTTGCAGACAAAATCGCAGAGAAGCTTTGTCATCTCCGCTCCGTCCGCGTTCTCAAAGGACTTTTTCAGCGCGGCGAGCGGATCGACGATACTTTTTCTGACAGTTTCGAGGACGTCGCGTGTTATGCTCTTGTCCTGAAGTGTACGGAGCCCGTCGAGTTCTTTCGGGAACGGCTTCAGCCAGTCTTTCTTTCTAAGGTCGTACTGTCTGCACAGCATCTCCAGTACGTCGATGTACTCGTCCCGTATGAGCTTTCTGTCTGCGCCTCGCACGAATCCGCTCTTTATGTAGCGGAGCAGGTCGTCCGTGGAGAATGACAGCGCCCGCAGAGTATAGATGCAGAACCGCACGAATGATTTCGCCATGAGGGGTTCGGGAATGTCGGCAAAGGCGGGTATCTCGTACCGCCGCAGAGCGCTGTCGAGAATGCGGGTGCTTGCACTGTCGGGGGCGAGAACGGCTATGCTGCGGCAGCGCGCTCCCGAAGCCATGAGTTCCCGGATCTCCGCGCATATCCAGTCGCATTCCTGCCACTTGTCCCGGGCTTCTATGATGCGCACTTCCTTCGGGCGGCGCCGGACTTCGGTGAGTCTTGTCACGTCCCGTTCCCCGTCGCCCGAAATGCGGTCGATGAGCCTGCATACAGCCTCAAATCTGCGCTCTTTACGCTGGGGGTAGTCACAGGTCAGCGCTATCGTAACGTTGGCCGCCTTGTCGAGGAGCGCCTTT
This sequence comes from Ruminiclostridium sp., assembly GCA_017635095.1. Classification (GTDB taxonomy): domain Bacteria; phylum Bacillota; class Clostridia; order Oscillospirales; family Ruminococcaceae; genus Ruminiclostridium_E. Next base: position 14,937 of record JAGBMA010000162.1, read on the forward strand.
ATGAAGCCCTGCTGATTTCCGGAGAAGTTGTCGAATTCGTCGATGAACACCTCCGTGCCGCTGAAAATATCCGTCTGCAGTATAAGCTCCGACGCGCGTCTGATGTCATCGAGCCGGTCGTCGAAGTTCCGGGTGAGTATGCTGTCGTAAGCCGAGTATATCACGGAGATATCGTTGAGCTTTCGTGTGAGCGTTTCGCTCATGCTCTCGTCTTCCGCAAGCATTCCCCTGAGCGCCGACGGAGAGATCCCCGCTCCCCGCATATCGCTTATCATGCCGAGGGCGAATTCGGGGAAGCCCTGCCGCTGAGACTGGCCGCGGTAGTATTCGAGCTCTCCCGAGTTATGGGCTTCTTCGAGAGCGAGCCGCACCACGATGCGCTTTGCGATATCGTCGGCATACTCCTTCGTCTCTCCGTAAAGGTGCAGTATCCTCTGTGCCTCCCGCGAAAACATAGTGACGCGGCAGTTCCGTGAATACTCATGGGGGACTGTCCTGTATATGAGCTTTTCAGCCTCGAAAGAGAACTGATCCGGCACAAGATACACGGTCTTGATGCCGCTTTCGACCGCTTTTTTCAGCCGTTCCCTGAGAAGCGTGGATTTGCCTGTTCCTGCTTCTCCGCAAATCAGTTTAAGCATATATCATTCTCCGTGCGGCGTTCCGTTTACTCCGTGACCTCATAACCTTTTGCGGTTATCGCCGCTTTCATTTCTTCAAGGTGAGTAAGATCCCCGTTCACGTGCAGCACCGCTGTCCCCTGCTCATGGCTCACCTCCGCGCTCTCCACCTCCGGGAACGCTGTGACGCACTTGCGTACCGTTGCCTCGCAGTGCGGGCACATCATTCCCGTGATGTGCAGGGTGTATGTGCGTTCGGAGGGCAGAGTGATGTTGAATTTCTCGTCCGCGGGAAGTGAGTTTCTGCGGGGCTTGTCGCGCTTTGTTTCATGCAGTCTGAACAGATTCAGCCTCAGAGCGTTTGTAACCACGCAGAAGCTCGAAAGGCTCATAGCCGCCGCCCCGAACATCGGGTCAAGCTCCCAGCCGAACACGGCGATGTACGCACCCGCTGCCAGCGGTATGCCGATAACATTGTAAATGAACGCCCAGAACAGGTTCTGCTTTATATTACGGAGAACCGCCCTGCTCAGCCGTATCGCCGCCGCAGCGTCGGACAGCGTGCTCTTCATCAGCACCACGTCCGCAGCGTCAATTGCAATGTCGGTGCCTGCGCCTATGGCTATGCCGATATCGGCGCGGGTGAGTGCAGGCGCGTCATTTATCCCGTCGCCCACCATTGCCACCTTGCCATGCTTCTGCAATTCGCGTATGACCGCTTCTTTCCCGTCCGGCAGAACGCCCGCGATGACTTCGTCAACTCCCGCCTGCGCGCCTATCGCCGCAGCTGTACGTTCGTTGTCGCCCGTGAGCATGACCACCCGCAGCCCCATACCGCGAAGCTGATTTATTGCACTGGCGCTGTCAGGTTTTATGGTATCTGCAACGGCGATGATCCCGAGAAGTTCCCCAGATCCTGCGAAAAACAGAGGGGTCTTGCCTTCGTTTGCAAGCTCGTCGGCTTTCGCGCGGACTTCTGCAGTTACAGCCGCCTTGCCCTCGATAAATCTCATATTCCCGCCGAAAAGCTCTGCGCCGTCAAGTTTCGCTGTAAGCCCGCTCCCGGACAGCGCCGCGAAATCCGTGACCTCACGGGCATTGATCCCACGCTCGTCAGCATATTTCAGCACAGCTTTTGCAAGCGGGTGTTCGCTGCGTTTTTCCAGTGATACCGCCATCGTGAGCAGGTCGTTTTCACCTGCGCCAAACGGGATAACGTCGGTAACTGCGGGCTCTCCGCTCGTTATCGTGCCTGTTTTGTCAAGGGCGACTATCTGCACCTTTCCGGTCTCTTCGAGAGAAACGGCGGTCTTGAACAGGATCCCGTTCTTTGCGCCGACGCCGCTTCCCACCATTATCGCGACCGGAGTTGCAAGACCGAGAGCGCAGGGACAGCTTATCACAAGCACGGATATCGCTCTCGCAAGCGCATAGCCTGCAGTCTGACCCACCGCAAGCCAGATAACGAGGGTGATGAGCGCTATCCCGATCACCACGGGAACAAATACTCCCGAAACTTTATCCGCTATCTTTGCGATCGGGGCTTTAGTTGCGGACGCGTCGCTGACCATTGCAATTATCTTCGATATTGCGGTGTCCTCACCCACGCGGACTGCCTCACACCGCAGGAAACCCGATGTATTCACCGTAGCCGCAGAGACCGGACTGCCCGCAGATTTGTCAACGGGAATGCTCTCGCCGGTAAGCGCCGATTCATCGACCGCGCTGCTGCCGTCGATAACGCGCCCGTCAACGGGAATGCTCTCGCCGGGGCGGACGGTGAAAATGTCGCCGATACGCACCTGCTCGACCGGAACTGTCACCTCCGCGCCGTCCCGCTCGACAGTCGCAGTGGCAGGTGCAAGTTTCATCAAACCTTTCAGCGCGTCCGTGGTTCTGCCCTTTGAGTAGGCTTCAAGCGTTTTTCCGACAGTTATCAGCGTGAGTATCGTTGCCGCCGACTCGAACCACAGGTTCATCATGTCAGCCATGACCCGCTCCCCGTCTGTGTGAACGACCGCGTCCGTCATGTCGAACAGCACAAAAACGCTCCAGATATACGACACTCCCGCGCCCATCGCCACCAGCGTGTCCATGTTGGGCGCATGGTGAATTATCCCTCGAAAGCCGCTGATGAAGAACTTCCGGTTTATGAAGATGATGACCGTTGTGAGAAGAAGCTGCACCAAGCCCATTGCAACGTGATTTCCGTCAAACCACGGCGGCAGCGGAGCGCCCCACATCATGTGACCCATTGTGATGTACATGAGCGGGACGAGGAATATAAGCGAAGATATGAGCCGCCGTTTCAGCTTAGGTGTTTCCGTGTCGGTAAGTTCATCTTTATCCGCTTTTTTTGCAGTCTCCGCGCCTTTGAGCGAAGCGCCGTAGCCCGCGTTCTCGACTGCTTTTATGATATCTGCCGCGGACGCGCTGCCCTCGACCCCCATTGAATTGGTGAGCAGGTTTACCGAGCACGAAGTAACGCCGTCCACTGCGCTTACAGCTTTTTCCACACGGGCGCTGCACGCGGCGCAGCTCATGCCCGTTACGTTATATTGTTCCATATGCATATTCTCCGTTTCTATGCTGATATTATACCATTTAATGCGATTGTTGTCAATCGGAGGGGATATGGAGGTTCTACTCCGAAAATCGTAATGATTTTTGGGCGATAATTTATTCCACGTTCCTATTGACAGCGAGCCTCGATATTTGTGATAGTCAGGCAGCACGGGCAACCGCCCCTGACGGGCTGCTGCCCGGCTACCAGCCTATC
>JAGBMA010000163.1 GCA_017635095.1 Ruminiclostridium sp.
CGGCTTCGTCGGCTTTCCTTGTATCCGATGCCAGAGCAGGATGCTCTGACTATGCCGCCCCAATAGCGCATGGATGCGCTTTAATCAGCGGCATAAGAGCTATTCTCATTTTCTCTTTTCAAAGCGGTTTTTAGAGGTACACTAAAGAAAATCACCGGCATAGGGAGCAGCACGGTATTGGCGTTCAGAGAAAAGTTCAGCTGCAAATACGAGCCGACCTGTATTAAATCTCCGAGGCTTATTTTCTCCGTACTGTTTCTTTTCTCAGAACGTCGAACATATAGTTCTGCCACATCTGTCTGATAGTCTTGCTGTTTTTCACGTTGACGGGAAAACTTATCCCGTTTTTCAGACAGCATATCCCGCCGTTATCGATATTAGCTATCATATCGAGATTGACGGCAGTTCCTCTGTTTATCTCAAGGAACCGCTTATCTTCGGAAAGTTCTTTGCATACCTCGGTGTATGATATACGAGTCTTATAGACATTTTTATCCTCATCGGTTATCTCCGAGTAATGTCCGCTTGATGTCACGGAAGCTATGCGAGAGTACGGAAGCCGGATCGTTTCCTTGCCGCAGGTGAATTTGAGATTGCTGCACGGCTCGGTGATCTTCGATGTGATATCGTCGAGCAACCGGAAAATACGATCCTTTGTGGTGGGTTTGTTCAGAAAATCGTAGGCGTGCAGTCTCAGTGCGTCCGGGTAGTGCTCCTCGCTTGAAGACATGAAAACTATGAGTGCGTCCCTGTCCCGCTCCTTTACCTTTTCGGCAGCTTCAAGACCGGTGATTCCGTCCATATATATGTCCATTATTATAAGAGTATATTTCAGCGGAGAATAGTCTGCAAGAAATTCTTCGGCACTGCAAAAACTTGTTACATCTATCTCGATCCTGTTAAGAGCGCCGTATTCTTTTGCGGAATGTATAAATGCTTTTGTCTCCATCTGCACATCATCTACTATTGCTATATTCATAAAGCACCTCGATAACATAACATCTCACGATATATTATAAATCAAAACTATTATAATGTCAATAAAAACAATGCTATTCGTGCCAAAAATCCGCCGTTCGTGCCAAAAGCATTGTATTGATCCCGGATATATGATATAATGCACACAAATAACAGGATATCGTAAAGATTATTTCATGACAGAAAGGGGCAATATGATATGGAAGCTTTGGTCTATACCAAGGACGATAGTGAATACGAGAAGATAAGAACAATGCTTGAAGCCGAAGCAGAACTCATAGATGTGTACCGCGATCCCCTCAGCGGACATAACTATTTTTCCCACGAATACGATATTGTGGTGGTCGCTCTGAACGGAGCACGGGGAATGGAGCTTGTCCTTGAATACAGCAGACGGTTTGAAATAACACTTGTGATATGGATAACCGATGACCCGTATTTTGCAGGGACCGCGATACGCGAGCACATATACGATTTCATCGAACGTCCCTATGACGATGAAACGCTCCGTGAGACAATACGCTCGGTGATACCGAGATGTCCCAACAGATATAGACGGGTATTTGATCCGTGTAAAGACAAAAGAGAAAGAAAATAAGGAGGACACTCTATGAAGAAAAAACTAACAGCCGCTTTTGCGGCAATGGCTGTACTGCTCACGGCGGGCTGCGGCGGAAATGAGACCGCACAGACCACTGCGGCACTCCAGGAAAACCAGCCCGCACAGACCACCACCACAACAACTACTGCGGCTGCGGCAGCGGATGACACAGCTGACGCAGCCAGCGGGGAAGAAGACGATAACGAGGAAGAGACCGACGATGAGGAGCGCAGCGTAAACGGCTTTGCTCTTTCGGTAAACGGCTCCGACGGGAAGATGAAAATATCCCGTGCGGCGAAGAAATCCACATCAATGGGAGACGCGGACACATGGACGATCTTCGTGTATCTTTGCGGAACAGACCTTGAAAGCGATCAGGCGTCCGCAACGGGTGATATCGCTCAGATGCTCGATGCTGCCGGAAGTGACAACGTAAGATTCGTGATCCAGACCGGCGGTACCGCCCAGTGGCAGAACGAGGTATTCAGCAATACCGCCGGAGAGCGCTGGATATTGCAGAATCAGGATATACAGCTTGCCGACTCGGGGGCGCTTACGAATATGGGCGATCCGTCAACACTTGCAAATTTCCTTAGCTGGGGCGTTGAAAATTACGCTTCCGAAAAAATGGGAGTAGTGTTCTGGGATCACGGCGGCGGAAGCATATCCGGAGCCTGCTTCGACGAACTTAACGAAAACGATTCTCTTTCTCTCGCGGAGATCAACTCGGGACTTTCACAGGTATACTCCGGTATGACCGACAAGTTCGAGTTTATCGGGTTTGACTGCTGTCTTATGGGGACGGCGGAGACCGCGAATGTCATCTCTACATACGCAAGATACTTCTACGGTTCGCAGGAGACAGAACCCGGCACCGGCTGGGATTACACGGCTATCGGCAATTTCCTTGCGGAGGATCCCTCTGTAAACGGCGCAGAGCTGGGCAAGGTGCTTTCGGACAGCTTCTATGATGAATGCGCACTGGGTGAACAGGAAAACGAATGCACATTCACAATAATCGACTGTGAGAAATTCGATGAATTTGCGGTTGAGTTCAATGACTACGCGAAGGCTCTTTATGAAGCAGCCGGAAGCGATCTTGCAGGCATAGTAAGAGGCGTGAACAAGGCTGACAACTTCGGCGGAAACAGCAAGTCCGAGGGCTTCACAAATATGGTCGATATCGGCGGTATCGTGAACAACTGTGCGGCATACGCCGACGGAAGCGCGGTGCTTGCGGCACTTGATGACTGCATAGTTTACAACAAGAACGGTTCTCTTCACAATAACGCTTCCGGTCTGTCTGTTTACTATCCGCTGCAGGTAGAAGGTTCCGAGGAACTCAAGACCTTCTCGGGTATCTGCATAAGCCCCTATTACCTGTCGCTCGTTGATATGATCGCAAAGGGCTATACCGGCAACGGCTATGACAATACGGTATTCTTCACCGAGGACGGTGACTGGTCGAACGAGGACTGTGACTGCGAGAGCTACGATGACAGCTATTTCGACGATGAAAGCTACGGCGAAAGCGGAGAAAGCAGTCTTATTACTTTCGCGGAGAAACCCGGATTCGATGAAGATGGATACTACGGTTTTGTGCTCGATGAAAACGGACTTGAATATACAGCAGATGTTTCCGCGCTGATACTTATGGATCTCGGCGATGACCAGCTGCTTGAACTTGGTGAAACATACGATGTTTACGCTGATTGGGACAGCGGTTATTTCGGCGACAATTTCGACGGCAAGTGGCTTTCGCTTCCCGACGGCTCGCTGCTTTCAATGTACATTGTTGAAGCCGGGGAAGACAGCACGGTCTACACATCCCCCATTGAGCTCAACGGAAAGCGTACCAATCTCCGTATAGTTCAGTCCGGCGACAAGATAAAGATCGAGGGCGCGTGGGACGGTATCGGCGAAAATGGTATGGCAGCCCGTGAGATAATCAAGCTCAAGGCAGGTGACAAGATCGCGCCGGTATACTATATCCTCGAAGATGACAGCGACAGCACATATACCGCGGACGCTTACGAATGGGCAGACGGCGACAATGTGATATATGCGCTGCTCCCGAATGCCGATTATTACTATGCTTTCAGCATAGACGATGTTTACGGTGACTATTATCTGACCGACCCTGTGGTGTTCACAGTTGAAGACGACGGTATATCTTTTTCGGAACTTGAATAATTAACGGAGGAAAAAACAATGTCAGAAGAGACTAAAACAAAGAAGCCGCTTTTCAGCGA
>JAGBMA010000164.1 GCA_017635095.1 Ruminiclostridium sp.
CGCGCGTCCGCAGACGCGCTTATGAGAAATAGCTGATGCCGCTCTTGAACAGCGGCTGATCCTTGATGCCGTCAACGTTGGTGCAGCAGTCAGCCGAGATTCGCTCACTGTGACCCATTTTGCCGAGGACGCGTCCGTCGGGAGAGATAATGCCCTCGATCGCGTACATGGAGCTGTTGGGGTTGAATCTGAGATCCATTGTCGGATCACCGTTAAGATCAACGTACTGGGTAGCCACCTGACCGTTGGCAATAAGCTTCTTTATCACATCGTCGGGCGCTACGAAACGGCCTTCACCGTGAGAGATCGGTATCGTGTGGATATCACCGACCTTGCACTCGGAGAGCCACGGGCTCTTGTCTGTGCAGATACGGGTGCGGACGAGCTGAGACTGGTGGCGTCCGATCTTGTTGAATGTAAGGGTCGGGCTGTCGGCTGTGAGAGGAACTATCTCGCCCAGCGGAACAAGTCCGAGCTTTATGAGCGACTGGAATCCGTTGCATATACCGAGCATAAGACCGTCGCGGTGATAAAGCATATCCATGACTGCGTCCTTCACCTTCGGGTTGCGGAAGAACGCGTTGATGAACTTGCCGGAACCCTCGGGCTCGTCGCCGCCGCTGAAACCACCGGGAACCGCGATAATCTGGCTCCGGGAGATAAGCTTTGCGAACGCTTCCACAGACTCTTCGACTGCAGATGCGGTGAGGTTCTTTATGACAAAGATCTCCGGCTCACCGCCCTCACGCCTGAACGCTTCCGCCATGTCATATTCGCCGTTTGTTCCGGGGAATGCGGGGATAAGTACCTTCGGCTTTGCAGTTTTGTTGGCAGGTGCACAGGCAAACTTCACATCTGTTTTCGTCTCTATCTTTTCGGGAGCATCATAGTGCTTTACCGTGTTTCTGAAGATCGGCTCAAGCACAGCATCCCACTTCTTTTCGAGTGCGGCAAGATCAAGCTTCGTTCCGCCGCATACGATTCTGTATTCATTGGTGGTCTCGCCTATAAGCTCGAAGTCATCACCGAGTTCGCTTCCGGATTCGATTATAAACGCGCCGTAGTGCAGGCCGAAAAGCTTGTCATCATCAAGGTCTTTCAGCTCAGCACCAATGCGGTTGCCAAGCGACATCTTGAATATACCCTCTGCAAGTCCGCCGTGTCCGAGCGTCCATACCGATACCGCGTCTCCGCTCGCTATCGCGTCCTCGACCTTTTTGAATACTGCCTTGACGCTTTCAAACACCGGAAGTCCGTCCTTGTCATACTCGGGAGCAATATAGTACAGCTTATCGAACGGGAGCTTGAACTCCGCACTTATGATCTTATCAGCCCTGCCGGTGCCTACCGCAAAAGAAACGAGTGTAGGCGGAACGTCGATGTGCTCAAAAGTGCCGCTCATAGAGTCCTTGCCGCCGATAGCTCCTGCGCCGAGAGCCTTCTGTGCGCGGTAAGCTCCGAGAAGCGCGCCGAAAGGCTTGCCCCAGCGCTTCGGATCACCCTGGGTCCGCTCAAAGTATTCCTGGAATGTGAGCCAGCATTCGTCGCTCTTACCGCCTGCAGCAACAAGCTTAGCGATACTCTCGACTACCGCGAGTACAGCGCCGTGGTACGGGGACTGCACAGCAACAGCGGGATCGTAGCCCCACGCCATTATGGAAGCAGTCTTTGTTTCTGCGCCAAGCACCGGTATCTTCGCAGCCATAGCCTGCACCGGAGTCTGCTGGGTCTTTCCGGAGAAAGGCATGAGCACAGTTGCAGCGCCTACGGTAGAGTCGAAACGCTGCACGAGGGCACGCTGAGAGCAGACGTTCAGGTCGGTCACGAGCTTCTCCCAGTCCTCAGCCGTGTTCTTGTACTGTGTCTTATATGAAACATCCGCCGCCGGCACTTTTATGTCGGTGTGCTTCTCCGCTCCGTTGGAATTAAGGAACTCACGGGAGATATCACATATCTTCTTTCCGTTCCAGTTCATCACAAGGCGCGGTTCAGCCTCGACTACAGCCACGGGCGTTGCTTCAAGATTCTCGTCACCTGCGAGGGCAATGAATTTGTCAACATCGTTCTTGTCAACGACTACCGCCATTCTTTCCTGGGATTCGGAGATAGCAAGCTCGGTGCCGTCAAGACCGGCATACTTCTTCGGAACAGCGTTGAGGTCTATCGTAAGTCCGTCCGCAAGTTCGCCTATCGCAACGGAAACACCGCCTGCGCCGAAGTCGTTGCAGCGCTTTATAAGCACAGTTGCCTCACGTCTGCGGAAAAGTCTCTGGAGCTTACGCTCGATAGGTGCATTACCCTTCTGGACTTCCGCGCCGCAGGTCTCAAGGGACTGGACGCTGTGGGACTTTGACGAGCCTGTTGCTCCTCCGCAGCCGTCACGGCCGGTCCTTCCGCCGAGCAGTATGATAACATCACCGGGGGCGGGACGCTCTCTGCGCACATGATCCGCGGGTGCAGCTGCGATGACTGCGCCTATTTCCATACGTTTTGCCATATAGCCGGGGTGGTATATCTCGGCAACGTGGCCTGTGGCAAGACCTATCTGGTTGCCGTAGGACGAATAGCCCGCAGCCGCCGTGGTGGTTATCTTGCGCGGCGGGAGCTTGCCCTTTATCGTCTTTTCAACGGGAAGGAGCGGGTCGGAAGCACCGGTGACGCGCATAGCCTGATATACATAGGAGCGTCCGGAGAGCGGATCGCGGATAGCGCCGCCGAGACAGGTCGCCGCGCCGCCGAAAGGCTCGATCTCGGTGGGGTGGTTGTGCGTCTCATTCTTGAACATAAGGAGCCAGTCCTCGTCCTTACCGTCAACATCTACCTTTATCTTTACCGAGCAGGCGTTGATCTCCTCGCTCTCGTCGAGATGTTTCAGAACGCCGTCCTTTTTCAGCTTCTTTGCGGCGAGGGTCGCGATATCCATGAGGCAGACAGGCTTGTTTCCCCTGCCGAGCTCCTCACGGTCAGCCTTATACTCGTTATATGTATCCGCAACATACGGAGCCTTGATATCCGCATTGTCGATTATAGTACCGAAAGTGGTATGACGGCAGTGATCCGACCAGTATGTGTCTATCATGCGTATCTCGGTTATTGTCGGGTCGCGCTTCTCGGACGCGAAATAGTCCTGACAGAACTTGATATCGTCGTTATCCATAGCAAGACCGTACTTTTTAACGAAATCCGCAAGACCTTCCTTGTCGAGTTTCAGGAAGCCGTCAAGAGTTGCAACTTCCGTAGGAACATCGTACTCGGTCTTGAGGGTCTTATACTCCTCATAGCCGCACTCACGGGACTCGACGGCATTTATGAGATAGTGCTTTATACTTGCGAATTCTTCATCGGATATACTGCCGCCGAGAAGATAGATCTTTGCATACTTCACAAGCGGGCGGTCACCCTTACAGAGCATCTGGATACACTGCGCGGCACTGTCGGCGCGCTGGTCGAACTGACCGGGAAGGAACTCGACAGCGAACATACGCTCTCCGTCCTTCGGCTCGGGGAGCGCATCGAGCACGTCATCTACCGGAGGCTCAGAGAACACGACAGGTATCGAGCGTTCAAGGTCTTCCTCCGAGATGTCCTCGACATCGTAGCGGTTGATGATGCGTACAGACTCAATACCGCCGATACGCAGAGATGTTTTGAGATCGGCGAGGAGATGATCCCCCTCGACTGCGTAACGGGGCTTTTTTTCGACATAGATTCGGTAAACAGCCATTTTGGGTACTTCCTTTGTAAGAAATTGATACTTCATTATAGCATTTTTAAGTCCGATAGTCAAGGGACGACCGTAAACTGCAGAAAATTTTTGTAAAATTCATCTGTCCCCGTTATTGCGGCAATGTGCTGACACTTTATTATATTGAAATCTACAAAAATGACACGCAAACCGAGTTTAATTTGTACTAAACTCCGAAATCATGCATTTTTGTCTTTACATTCCGCAAAATATGTGATATTATAACATTCATAACAGAAAGTGAGGACACTTATATGAAAACCAATTTACTGAAACGTATATTTGCCGGATTTACGGCTGCAGCCCTTATAACCGCCTGTGCAGCCTGCGGCAACGGCAATACCGCACAGACTACGACGTCCGGCACAACAGAAGCTCCGGCTGCAACAGACGATTCTCTCCGGAAGATCCTTGATGCAAAGAAGCTCGTTCTCGGTCTTGACGCAAGTTTCCCGCCTATGGGATTTACCGACGAGAACAATGAGATCGTCGGCTTTGATATTGATGTTGCCCAGGAAGTATGCGACCGTATGGGTATAGAGCTTGTAAAACAGCCGATCAACTGGGACACAAAGGAAGAAGACCTCAACCTCGGCAAGATAGACTGCATCTGGAACGGTATGTCGATAAATGCCGCAAGAGCAGAAGCGATGAACCTCTCCGAGCCGTATATGAAGAACGAGATGATCTTCGTTGTCCCCGGTTCAAGCGAAGTTAAGAGCATGAGCGACCTCAAGGGCAGAACAGTCGGTGTCCAGACCGGCTCCACCGCTCAGGAGATACTCGAAGCTTCCGATCTCTATGCGGACATCACAGTAACTCCCCTCGAAGACAATGTTACACTGCTCAATCAGATGGAACTCGGTTTTTCCGATGCTGTGTTCCTTGATTCGGTAGTTGCGTACTATTTCATAGCTTCCAACAACAAGGATTACTTCGTTCTCCCCGGGAACCTCGAAGCGGAAGAATACGCTATCGGTTTCAGAAAAGCCGACCAGGCTCTCCGAGACAAGGTACAGGCTGTTCTCAGCGAGATGAAAGCGGACGGAAAGCTCGCAGAGATCTCCAATAAGTGGTTCGGAAGCGACGTCACGACAGTAAAGTAAACAGAGAAGATGAAAACGAGCCGCGGCTTCGGTCACGGCTCTGTTTTTTGCAGTAAGCTCGGAATGAAAAACAAAGGAAGGCTCAGATGACAGGCGAACAGATAGAAACGCTCTTCGGGCTTATGCTCGAATACACAATACCGACCCTGAAAATATTCGGGTACACGCTCCTTTACTCTATACCGCTCGGAATGATCGTGGCACTGCTCAAAATGTGCAGGTTCAAACCGGTATCATGGATCACCAACGTTTACATACTTATTATGCGAGGAACACCCCTGCTGCTCCAGCTCATCGTGGCACAGTACTCCGTTCCGTACATAGTCAAGAGCGACATCTGCCCCGGGTTCCTGCGCGATATGCTGGGCGGTGTCGATATAAGAAGCGAAGCTTATACATTCAACATGATGCTCATAGCTTTCGTGCTGAACTATGCGGCGTACTTTGCCGAGATATTCCGCGGCGGCATTGAGTCGATACCCAAAGGTCAGTATGAAGCCGCAGTAGCTCTCGGCTTCGGAAGGATCCAGACTTTCTTCCGCATTATCCTGCCGCAGGTCATCAGACGTGTGCTGCCCGCAAGCTCCAACGAGATCATCACGCTTGTCAAAGATACTTCCCTCGCGTCGGCTATTCCGTACATGGAGATCATGTACATAGCAAAGAAGCAGGTACCTACCTACGCGTCCTTGCTTCCTCTGTTCATGGCGGGACTTTTCTACTTCGCGTTCGCAATGGTGCTTACGCTTCTCCTCTCGCTTATAGAAAAGAGCCTCGACCCTATGTGGAGGCGCAGTGTAAAGACTTTCGGAAAGGGGATATTCAGCCGTGGCGATGCTTGAAGTCAGAAATCTTTCAAAAAGCTTTGACGATCTCACCGTTCTGAAAGATATCAATTTCACCGTGGACAAGGGCGAGGTGGTAGCGGTGATCGGTCCTTCCGGAAGCGGCAAGTCCACCCTTCTCCGCTGTATCAATCAGCTCGAAAAAGCCGGCGGCGGTCAGATAGATGTCTGCGGGATAAATATGATGAAGACAAACGAGAAAGGAAAGCCGGTTTTTGCCGATGCAAAGACGCTCCGCCAGATAAGGCTCAAAACCGGTCTTGTGTTCCAGAACTTCAATCTCTTCCCCCACATGACCGTACTGCGCAACATCACCGAGGCACCCGCGGTCGTGCTCGGGAAGCCGAGAAAGGAAGCAAAAGAGCGTGCTATGGAGCTTCTCGGCAAAATGGGTCTTGAATCAAAGGCAGACGCATATCCGAGCGAACTCTCCGGCGGCCAGCAGCAGCGAGTGTCAATTGCCCGCGCCCTCGCCCTCGACCCGGAGATACTGTTCTTCGACGAGCCCACGTCGGCACTTGATCCGGAACTAACCGGCGAGATACTTAAAGTCATAAAAGAGCTTGCAAACGAGGGCATGACTATGGTTATCGTCACCCATGAGATGTCCTTCGCACGTGATGTTGCAGATAAAGTCGTGTTCATGGAGAACGGAGTCGTTGTGGAAGAAGGTACCCCCGATCACCTGTTCGGAGATAACGCTTCCGAGCGCGTAAAACAGTTTCTCCAGCGTTTCAGTCAGCACTGAAAGATACAGATCCGCACAGGCGGGTCTGTTTTTTTGTGTCATACTACTCAAAAAATGTATCGTTGTATTGACATATCATATAAAAATAATGTAAAATTTATAAAAATTGTTACAAATCTATTTACTTATTTCAAAATTTGTGATATTATGTCAATAATGCACATAAGTGTTTTGATTTGTCATTATTTGCATAGTGGAGGAATAGGAAATGAATAAAAAGAGAAGGACTCTGAGATCCCGTCTTACAATGCTTTCTATCATACCGGTAGCAGCTACAGGCTTGCTGCTTGTGATCATTTACATATTTGTTACATATAATAAGTATATGACGTTGTACAGAGACGAGGGTATAGCGCTGGCGAACGCTTACGCTTCGTCTGTTGAACATACGATATCGAGCCTTTCACAGCAGTTTGATGTTGTTACCAAGAACACCTCCGTCGTTGACGAGCGCCAGGATATGGCAGTCAAAAAGGCTATCCTCGCCGATGCCGCGTCAACAAGTACATTCAAGGATTTTGCAATATCGTATTCAAACGGCAAGACCTACAATGACACCGACATCTCGGGTCGCGAGTACTTCAAGCAGGCTATGGCAACAAAGGGCGCATATGTATCGAGCCCGGTCCTTCGTATGACGGATAACTCCGTTACGATCATGATGGGAAAATACTTCTCTTCCGACGGAAATGATTATGTGTGCTACGGCGGTCTTGATCCTGCAACATTCTCAAACCTTATCAAAGAAGTACATTTCGAGGATAACGGTATCGCATTTATCGTCGATAAGGACGGTATCGTTGTCGGCACAAGCACCCAGGCGTTACCTCAGCTCACCGAGCTCAAGGGCGACAATAATCTCGACGCTTCCGTCGGAAAGGCAGCAAACGAGTTTCTCACCAATTCCGAGGGCTACACAAGCTTCAATCTCGGCGGCACAGATTATATAGTATGCTATGCGAATATCCTTACCGCCGAAAACTGGACGATCGTAGTCGCTACCCCCTCGAATCCTATTGTAGACTCGATATTCCTCGCTTCGATCATGATAGTTGCAGTCGCAGTTGCTGCCTGCATTCTCTCCGCTATAATAACCGGCATCAGGATCAAGCTCATCGCGGGTCCTATCGCCGCAACATCCGAGAGACTGCACAGAATGGCAGAAGGCGATCTCACAAGCCCTTCGGAAGTTTTCAAAACAAACGACGAGATCGAGACCATGACCGAATCCATGTCGGAAATGATGACGAATATGAGCAGCTGCATAAACGACATAAGCCGTATCCTCACCTCTGTTTCCGACGGCGACCTTACGGTTTATCCGGAAGTTAATTACCCCGGCGACTTCACCGAGATCAGAAGATCTATCGAGCTCATACTCAACTCCCTCAATAAGGTCATGTCCGATGTCAATATGAGCAGCGCGGAAGTTCTCTCCGGCTCCAACCAGATGGCGGAAGGCTCTCAGTCCCTCGCCGACGGCACCACTCGTCAGGCTTCCGCTATCGAAGAGATCTCCGCCACTATCGCGGAAGTTTCCACTCAAATCGCCAATACTGCACAGAACGCGGCTCAGGCGGGCAACCTCTCCAAGCAGACCCAGGACAGAGTGAACGAGCAGGATCAGGAGATCCAGAACATGGTCCAGGCTATGAACGATATAAGCTCCACATCTCAGGAGATCGAAAAGATCATCAAGACCATCGAAGATATCGCGTTCCAGACAAATATCCTCGCCCTCAACGCTGCTGTTGAGGCAGCCCGTGCGGGTGACGCAGGCAAGGGCTTCGCAGTTGTCGCAGATGAAGTAAGAAATCTCGCAAGCAAGTCCGCTGAGGCTGCAAATTCTACTACATCGCTCATCACCGCGTCTATCGAGGCTGTCGGAAAGGGCAGCAAGATTGCGTTTGCTACGGCAGAGTCCATGAAGGAAGTCAAGGATATGTCTTCTCAGACCGCAATACTTATCGACAGCATCGCTTCGGCAAGTGCGGAACAGACCGAGTCTATCCGTCAGATAACCACCGGCATCGAGCAGATATCTCAGGTCATCCAGACCAACTCCGCGACAGCGGAAGAGACCGCAGCTTCCTGCGAGGAGCTCTCCGGCCAATCCAAGCTTCTGAAGGAACAGGTGGCACAGTTCAAGATAAATCAGTAATGCATAAAACGAGCCCGTCTCTGAGATCATCGGAGACGGGCTCGTTTTGTCGGGAAAGGTGCTTTTTTCGACAACGTATCCGGCGCTCACGCGCTTTACTCTCCCGAGTGGGGCCAGCCTACGCGGCTGGATCGCGCCAGCGTGACGCTGGATCCTGTACCGTACCACCGAGATGCGGTCATCTGCATAAAACACAGTACTTTGCTTCATTGACAAACTGAGCCCGTCTCTGAGATCATCGGAGACGGGCTCGTTTTGTTGTACCAAATCACGGATTTGGAACGATCACACGGAAAACGCTCATTCCCTTCCCTGCGGAAACTCAGAAGCGTTTTTGTTATTGCAGAATATGCGGCGCGGCAGCGACTTTATGTACTGCACCGCATCACAGAAAAACACCGATTATTATCATCGCGACGCCGAAAAGCAGTGCGCACGCCGCTATCTCCCAGTTTTTCCTTATCACTTTTCCCGAAGGTTTGTTCTCACAGCCTACCGGCTGTTCAAATACTTTATTCCTGTTCATAAAGTCCACTCCTATCGCATAAACAGCAATGTTGCCCAGTCGCGCAGGAAAAACGGCATATCCGGAAAACGTTCGTTTATAAGCTCGGTTATCCTGCCCGCAGTCACCAGTGAAAGCTCCTGAAGGCTTTGCAGAACTATAGTATCTTCTCCGTTCACAATGAAGCCGACCGCTATCGGCGCTATGGCTACTCCGCCCACCGCGGCGTGAGATGCCACGGCACAGCCGCCTATCGACACTACCCCGAGTGCAAGTCCGCCAAGCGTCATTATCCCGAGCGCTATTCCCGCTACGCTTATTAATCCTGCGGCAACACAGCCCACGGCGAACAGAGCGAGGGAGAGCACCCCTATCGCAAGAAATCCCACCGAGATCACCCCGACGGAGATTATCCCCTTTGCGAGAAGTCCTATCGACAGCACGCCCGAGCTGATGTTGCCGACAGCGATTATGCCTCTCGCCCTGTAATCGCCGAAACCGTAGTTTATATGCAAGAGCGGCAGACCGTGCACTGAAAGCCTGCTCCTGTATTCACAGTGAAATCCGCGCGACGGATCGGAAGTTTCCTCATCGCCGCCGGTTTTATTATCTTCCGGTTCAGCAGTTTCCTTGCTGCTGCCGGATATCATATCATCTATCTTTACTTCAAAGAAATCGCTTATCGCTATAAGATTGAGCATATCGGGATAGGCTGTGCCGTTCTCCCATTTCGAGATCGTCTGGCGGGAAACAACGAGCTTTTCCGCAAGCTCCTCCTGCGACAATCCCTTCTGCGCTCTGAGCTTTTTAAGCTCGCTGCCGAATTCCATTGTCCGTCCCCCGTTCCGTTATATAAGCATGGTCACCCAGTCAACTATCGGCTTCCAGATATCGGGGAATTTTTCATATATGAGCGTCTCGAACTGCTCACGCTGAGCCGAGACTGCCTGGCCTATATCAATGAATGAGACCGAAACGTCCGCGTTCGTGATGATCCCCATAGCCACCGGGGCTGCGGCGAACCCGCCGAAAGCGGCTTTTGTGCCGAGCGCTACGCCGCCGACCGACGCTACACCCGCTGCAAATCCGCCGAGGCTGAATACGCCTATTGCGATCCCTCCTATAGCGGCAAATCCTACGGAGATCCCTGCTATGCTTAGTATTCCCGCCGCTGCACAGGCTAAAGCGAATGCACCCAGAGCCACAAGACCTATTGAGATGACACCCACCGAAACAAGTCCCACCGAGATTATCCCGACGCTCACGTTGCCGACTGCAAGAAATCCTTTCGCGGAACCGACGCCTATACCTATCCTCACATTCACGAGAGGAAGTTTCCCTATATGCGCTTTTGATACATATTCAAATTTCAGCTTCTTTATCTTTTCTTTTACTGCTGCCACATTACTTCCCCCGTTCTCATTTCCTGCCTGAATGATAGCACAAGTTTCCGGAAATTGCAAGAAACAGCTCTTTACTTCAACGTAAACAACTGTTTACATCGCTTAACCAAGCCGTTTGCGCGACCTGTATCATTATAGCAGAAACCCGCCGGCGTGTCAAGACATAAAAAAAGCAGGTACCGTGAAGTACCTGCCTCATCGTGAATTATGCTCCGAAAAGTTCGGCGATAGCCTCTTCGTTGATCTTTGATCCGATAACGCAGAGCCTTCCTATCGTTCCGGCACTTCCTGTTCTCACGTCCGGCACACCCGGAACATAGTCAAAGTGGATCCACTGACCGTCCGTGCCTGCTACGATGCCCTTTGCACGGAGCACCATTCCGTACTTTGCCTCGTCCGCGAGAGCCTCAAGAGCGTTCTGTATCTCGTCCTTTGTGAACGGTCTTGCAGTTTCCCTGCCCCAGCTTGTGAATACATCATCAGCGTGATGGTGGTGGTGGTGCTCGTGATCGTGGTCATGATCGTGGCAGCCGCAGGTGCAGTCCGGACCGTGGTCGTGATGATGCTCATGTTCGTCATCGTCGTCGTGGTCATGGTGGTGATGATGCTCATGTTCGTCATCGTCATCATGATCGTGGTGGTGATGTTCTGCCTCTTCCAGCAGCTCCTTCAGCTCGTTGTCAAGGGTATCCTTGCGCACCATAGCATCAACTATCTGCTGACCGGTAAGCTGATCCCATTCAGTTGTAACGATAGTTGCGGCGGGGTTCTTCTCGCGAATGCTCTTTACGCATTCATCGAGCCTGTCCTGCGAAAGACCCTGGGTGTGGCTCAGGATAAGGCAGCTCGCATATGTGATCTGATTGTCGAAGAACTCGCCGAAGTTCTTCATATACATCTTGTACTTCTTCGCGTCAACAACTGTGGTGAAGCCGTCAAGCTCAACTTCGTGAGCGCTTATGCCCTGAACCGCGCGGATAACATCGCTGAGTTTGCCGACACCGGAGGGTTCGATAAGTATGCGGTCGGGGTGATACTCGTCAAGAACCTTTTCGAGGGCTGTTCTGAAGTCGCCGACGAGACTGCAGCAGATACAGCCGGAGTTCATCTCGGTTATCTCAACTCCGGCGTCCTGAAGGAAACCGCCGTCAATGCCGATCTGACCGAACTCATTCTCAATGAGCATGAGTTTTTCGCCCTTGTAGCCTTCATTGATGAGCTTCTTGATGAGCGTGGTCTTGCCTGCACCGAGAAATCCAGAAAAAATCGTAATTTTTGTCATTTTAGTTTTCTCCTTTATATAAACTTATTTTTGCCATTAATAGAATGAAGCGACCTCTTCCTCGGGCGGATCTGTATCCTCAAGGGAGACGATATCCATTATCGGATAGTCGATATTGCGGTAGCGGTCATGACCGACGCTGATCTTAGCGGTGATCTGTGCCCAGTGGTTCTCACGGGGCTTGAAATTCTTGTCGTGATTTGCGGCGATCCACACAAACTGCACGTCCGCTTCACAGCAAGTCATCATGAACCTTCCCACCGCGAAAACGCCCTTCGGGAACCCCGGCTGCTTGGTTATGATCATTTTTGCCGATACGGTCTTTCCGTTGTAGTTCTTTGTATTCTCCATGATATCCGAGAACCATATTGCAAAATCGCGGTCCGCGATCTTTATTACGTCCGCGTTGATATCGAACGGAAGCGGATCCTCGATATCGTCAAGTATCATCTCGCCGTCCGTCTCGTAGTAAATATTCGCACCTCTGCTGAGTCCTCTCACGAGTTTGTGCAGCTCTTCCTTGCTGCAGTTATCGCCGAAGCGGTTAAATACCACCACATTGCAGGTGCTGAGCTTTTCGGCTACGAGCTGGCGCATACTTGTGTTATACATTAATATGGTATTCGCGTCGCATACGCAGATAGCCTGAAATACAGCCCAGTCATCGGGGAGGTTCACGAATAGGTCGTTAAGGCTCCACATACCGTTGTATTCCATTACCACGCAGTCGGCTTTGCAGTCTTTGGCTGCCTTATTCAGCTCTTTCTTGTTGAACCCGTCAAGGTCATCTATCATCTTTATCGTGACATTGCTCTTTTTCAGCATTTCGCTGTCGTATTCTTCCTCGCCCTCTTCACAGACAACGAGCAGGATATTGTCGCCGGCAGTAAAGTTTTCGTCCTCAAGCGTCTTCTGAATAAACTGTGTTTTTCCTGCTTCAAGAAACCCGAGAAACAGGTACACGGGAATTGTTCTTTCTTCCATAAAAACCCCCAGAGATCATATTTTATGATTTTCCGCATTTGCGGCATTTTATAATAAGCTCGATATTATCGTCGGAGGGAACCGCGCCGCAGCGCGACACCTCTTCCTTGATGCGGCGGCTGCTCTCGCCGTCAACATTGTACACACTTCCGCAGATCTTGCAGCGCATACTCACGCCGGCATCGGATCCGCATTCAAGGCGGTACACATTTTCCCTGCTCTCAACATCGACGTCCTTGCGCACCGTGCCGTCATCTACAAGTTCCCGCATGAGCCGATAGACCGTGCTTTCGGAGGGTGCGTTTTCGCCGCAGCCGTTCATGCCTGCAACGATCTGTCTGACCGTGAAAGACTGTCCTGCATGAGTGCCGAGAAATTCCAGCAGCATCTTACGCTGCACAGTTTTATATACAGCCATAACTCCTCCGAAAATAAAAATGATTATCAAATTCAATTTATGATTATACCATCTTTTATCCGATTTGTCAAGCAAATTCACCCAAATTTCACACAAGTTCGATTACAAGCCTGTTTGGAAGGCATATGATCGGCAGATACTCCGAACGAAGCGCTCCGTGCTCCACACATATCCTGTCCGGACAGCTCGCCTCGGTTACCGAAATCTCTCCGTTGCTGATGCAGACGGTATTGCTCCCGTTTTCGCTCTCTATGACAAATGTCTCGTCCTGAGCGGTACGCAGGTCTATAGTGCGCACAACTTTCCCGTCGGAGGTGATGCGCGCCGTGTGAAGCTCTCCGCCAGCGGAGCGGAAGAAAACGCAGTAAAAAATGACCGCCGCTGCAATTATGCACACCGCCGTAACCGCGATAAAAACAACTTTTTTCTTCATATTCGCTCCACCTTTCGTACCGGTCTATTGTATCACTGTAAAGCCGATTTGTCAACAGCAAAGCCCCCGATACCTTGAAGCATCGGGGGCAGTGTATTTGCCGTTATTACTGATTGATACGGAATCTTGCGACCTGATCCTTGAGGAGCTTGGACTGGCCGGAGAGCTCTTCGCAGGAAGCAGCCGTCTCTTCCGCTGTAGCAGAGTTGGTCTGGATAACCTGAGAGATCTGCTCTACGCCGGTGGTTATCTGACGGATAGATTCGGTCTGTTCTGCACTTGCGGAAGCGATCTCTGTGATGAGTTCCGCTGTCTGAGAGGACATTTCCTTGACTTCCTTCATGGACTCGGCGGTTGCGAGAGCTATCTTGCTGCCCTTGCCTACAGCCTCGATAGAAGCTGTGATGAGCGATGTTGTTGAGCTTGCAGCCTCAGCGGACTTGCTTGCGAGGTTTCTTACTTCGTCTGCAACTACCGCGAAGCCCTTGCCGGCATCACCTGCACGAGCTGCCTCAACAGCGGCATTGAGGGCGAGGATATTGGTCTGGAACGCGATATCTTCGATAGTCTTGATGATCTTTTCGATCTCCTGAGATGTAGAACTTATCTCGTTCATAGCCTGGACCATGTTCTGGATCTCCTGATCCTGCTCGTTCACTCTGTCCTGGGTCTGCTTGGAGAGGTTGCCCGCCTGAGCCGCGTTCTGTGCGGTATTGGCAATCTGAGTGGAAACTTCCGCGATAGTTGCGGAGATCTCTTCGATAGCGGAAGCCTGGCGTGTGGTGCCGTCCGCAAGAGACTGAGAACCCTCTGCCATCTGGTTGGATCCGGTAAGCACTTCGTCCGAAGATATGTTCATTCTGCTGAGTGTCTGACCGAGGTCGTCCTCGATCTTGATGATATTTCTTTCGATATCCTCGAATACGCCGGGATATCTTACACTCGGAGTCTCGGTAAAGTCGCCGTCCGCCATAGCGGCAAGTATTCTTGAAGAATCGCCGACAACATCGTTCATACCGTGTTTAGCGCTGCGAAGCACTTCAACGAATGCTCCGACTTCGTCATCTGCGAACTTGAATGTAACGTTTGTGGTATCGAGCTGGCCTTCGAGCATTTCCTTAGCGTATTCCTCGGCATAAGAGAGGGGCTTGGAAACTCTCTTCTGGCAGAAGATGAAGATGATGATGCCGAGTACTACTGCACCTACAACACCTATCGCTATAGCAACACCCGTCACCATACCGAACTCGCTGTCAGCGGCACGCGCGTCCGCACCCGCCCAGTATGCACCTACGATCTTTCCGTCGTAGTCGGTCATGGTCTGGTAGGAAACGTAGTAATGTCTGTCAACAACATCGTGCTGGCCTTCATACTTGCCGTTCTTCTGAAGAACAGCTTCCGCAACATCTTCGTTGAGGTCTGTACCTGTCGCGCGCTCGCCGTTATCTCTCTTGAGCGTTGTAGCATATCTTATGTTCCAGTTCCATACGGTAGCGTCACAGTTGGAAGTCTTCATGACCTCATCGAGCCAGTCGGTAGCTTCCATTGTGAAGCCGAGGCAGAGCATGAACTCCTGGCCGTCCTGATCCTTTACATACGACGCATACATTGCAACGAGCTCTTCGTCACATCTCGCGATGCCCTTTATGGTCTTTCCGTTTGCCACCGGAGCGTAATCGAAGGATTTAAGCGGGTAATTGGCGGATTTATAGGTTATCGCTCCGCTCTTATCCCCGACGACTATGTAAAAGTCCTCGCCAGGGAGCTGTCTCTGCATATATGCACTCAGCACCTCGCCATTGGCAGCTTCCGCGGCATCACGGAAATCGCCATCCTCCTTGAACATAGAGTGGGCGTCCTGAAGTTCGTCCAGCTCATTGTTGACCTTGTCTTCGAGGACCTGCATTCCTACTACGGCTCTTTCGAGCATGATACTGTCGTTATAGCCGCGCATAGCTATAAGAGTGACTATCAAAAGTGTAGCCACCATTGCAACTATACCGATGCCTGTTATCATCAGTATATGGGTTCCGAGTCTCTTATTCCATGACATAATATTTCCCTCCTGAAATGAAAACTGCAAGTTTGTTTTATTATACAACATAAAACAAGATTTTTCAAGCATATATAACAATTTCTGCACATTTTACAAATATAATTACTCGTATTTGTGCAATTGTGCTTTTTTTATGCCAGATCGTTGTGGGTTATCGGGATTTCGAGTGCGTCTCGGATCAAAAATGCGCACATCCGAGCAATTTTAAGTTGCAAGCCATAAAAACAGACGGCCGTCCGTGCTTCTGCAATAAGAAACTTGGAAAACTTACACGAGAGCCGGAAAACGACCGCCTGTGCATGACAGAAACCCATCATACAATATAAGTATAGCATTATCCGTCGATCATGTCAATTCTCAATTATGATAATTTATATTATCATATCAGATAACACCCGGTAATATCGGTTGAAATTTTGTCGGAATTATATTATAATGATATTGTACGAACAACCCCGATGAGGTAGTGGATATGAATATTCTTTATTTAAAGTACGCCGTCGAGATCGCAAGAGCGGGCAGCATGAACAAGGCCGCCGAACGGCTCATGATAGCTCCGCCGAATCTGACCCGCGCCATAAACGAACTTGAATCAAGCCTTGAAATGAAGATCTTCGAGCGTTCTCCGAGGGGAGTGCTGCTCACTCCCGAGGGCGAAGAGCTTATCCGGCACTCCGCCAATGTTCTCTACCAGATAAACGAGATAGAGCAGATACACAGCCATTTCCGCCATGCAGAAAAGAGATTTTCGGCGTCCGTACCGAGAGCATCGTATGTTTGCGAGGCTTTCCGTGAATTAGCTGCAACGACGGACTCGCTGCCCTGCGATTTCTTTTATAGGGAGACAAATTCGCTCCAGACACTCGAAAGCGTCCTTGACTGCACAAGCGACATCGGTATAATCCGTTCGGAGCAGACCTATGACAGATTTTTTAACGAATACATAAAGGAAAAACACTTTTCAAGCAAGGTGATAGCCGAATACAGGTACGTTGTGGTCGCAAGTCCCCAAAGTCCTGTCGCCGGACTTGAAAAAGTAAGCAAGAACGATCTTCTGCCTCTTACCGAGATCACATTTTCCGATCACTCCGTCCCCTATATTCCGTCGGACACTGTAATAAAAACAGAGACTACCTCGAAGATAAGGCGGCATATCTACATTATGGACGTTATGAGCACGTATCTCGTCATAACGTCAAATCCCGATACTTTCGTGCTACTGCCGCCGATAGCGGAAGATATCGCTTTGAGCGCCGGCGTGATACAGAGGGAATTTGTCGATCATGCCGGTCTGTACAGAGATATCCTCGTCTGGAGAAAAGGCTATAAGTTCACCGATATGGACAGAAAATTCATAGATATAGTCTGCAAAAAAGCGGAAGAATGCGGCATAAGCGCAAACAAAAAAGCGCCGCAGGAGAGCGGTGCCTGTATGGACAGATGAACGCTTCACCGATACACCGGCGCTGTTGCCGGGAAGCAGATAAGCAGACAGATTTTCGCCGCCTATGAGCAGCTTTGTGATGCGGTACACCATGAAAAACGGCACTGCCGACGCTATAAGCCCCGCAAACATAGCTGCTGCAGCCGCATACCCGGCTCAAAGAACCGACACCGGTATGTTGTCGGAACTATTGACTTTTTGAACATTGGGGTGTATAATATAACACAGTTAGCCTGCACTAACGCTGCGGTGTGGATCTTTGATGTTTCATTTATGCGGCGCGGCTTCGCGGGTGATTTCGGTAAACCGCATGACAGGGCGCGGAACTGTGGAAAGAAGTTCCGTATGTATGAGTCGGGAGTGGTGGAAATGCTTAAAACAATACTTATCGCCGCTTGTATCGGGCATATCGTCTGCGGCGTGACCGACTGTATGCTTGCATACACGCCGGACGGCAGATTCGATATGTCGAAGGACGCAAAAGACCCGGAAAGAATGAAAAAGCTGTTCTCAAAAATGCCGCTGAAACAGATCGAACTGTCTATGATGATCGGAGTATTCGCGCTGTTTGCAGCCGGCTTCGGTTATATCGGGCTCAGCCGCTGGGCGGAGCAGTTTTCACAAACCGCGGGGACGATAATGTATATTTCGGGGCTGTTCTTCATCGTTCCCATAGCGGCGCATCATGTGCTCTGCGGCGCGGTGGAATGGTTCTATATAAAGCTTGACCGAACGGAAAAAGCTCTTGAAACGGTGCTTGACTTCTTCAAAAAGACCGCCGCCGCGGCGATCGCATATGTGGGACTTCTCGTATTCTGCGTGACTTTGTTCGTTCTTGTGGTAACGGGCAGGACCGGTCTTCCGGTATGGGCTTGTGTGTTCAATACCCTTGCGTTCTTCATTATCCTTGCGCCGACGAAACTGCCCGCAAAGGGAAATATCGCGAACGCGCTTATGTTCCTGTGTCTTGCGATTGCAATATAGGGAGGAAAGCCGGATAAAAAACGGCGCATGCCTGCGAAGCTGTCGCTGATGAAACGACAGCTTCTTTTTTATGCACGAAAAGCCCGGACTTCATAAAGGCTATACCGCATAAATAGCGTGCACAGATCGCGCCGTCAGATTGGCTAAAGGGAACCTCTAAAAACCCAATTTGAGAGAAAAAGAGCTATCCACGCCGTCTACTGCGTCAAACCTCCTAACCGGGCGCCAGCCCGGCTTCGTCGGCTTTCCTTGTATCCGACGCAGCTATCTCATTTTCTCTTTTCAAA
>JAGBMA010000165.1 GCA_017635095.1 Ruminiclostridium sp.
CATTTAAACAACGGACACATTCCTTGATGTCAAGCTCATTTCGTCCTTCGGACGAACAAAAGTGCATGGAAAATCCTAAAATATATAAATTTTCCTTGCACTTTTGCAGCCAACAAATTGCTTCAAGCTGCGCTACGAAGCAATTTATTGGCTGATGAGCAGACATTAATAAAAATGCCGGTCCGGGATCACCCGGATCGGCATTTTCTGTATATCCGTATCATAAGTGCTGTGCCGAAACATCTTTCTTCGCAGTTGCTGCCGCGGAGAGAACGGGTCACGTTACGAAAAGCTTGCCCGGTCAAACCGGTAAACAGTCCCGTAATCCCTGTCGATGCATTCGGTAAATGAGAAGCTGTCAAGGTCGTAGATGCATGACCACTGGGTATCGGTGCGCTTTGCTTCCGATAAAACTTTCATCGCTTCTTCCTCGGTGAGGACATTGCTTTTTTCTTCGAGAGCCCTTTTGATAGTGTCGTATCTTTTGCAGTACCGGTCCGGTTCGTAAAACTCGTTTTCCGTACTAAGCACGTCGTTCGTGCAGGCTGTGTCTTCGACTAACAGCGTTTTGTCTCTGTTCCATTCCACGACGACCGAGCGGCCGGATCTGTCTGTGATGAACAGGTGGTATGAGCGGTTCAGGTATGTGTGGATATCATAGGATTCCAGCAGCGCGATCGCTTCGTCAACGCTGGCGCACTTGTCGAGGATACCTCTTATTGCAGCTGAAACGAGGAGATCCGGCTTGCCGTTGTCCTGGTGAAGTTCCGGGATATCGAGCTGCAGAACAGCTGCACCTACTCCGGCTTCATTTATCCCGTCCAAAGCGAAATACGGTGCGAGTGTCATCAGCGTTTTTGAGAAAAGGGAATCCGGGGTGTTCCGCCGGTCTTCGCCCACATCAAAAAACCTCATATCCACATTACTGAACGACGCGTAGCCGCCCTCCGGGTGAGTATAGACCACAAGGGTGTCGGTGTCGCTGTAATCGAAATTCCGTCCGAAAAGCCGGCTCCCGTCGGGAGCAGCCGCGGTGAAAGCCGAACATCCGAAATTGCTCGCGTCATACTCGATACGAATGCCGAAAAAGTGAGTGTCCTCTATCCACCGTATCATATCTTCTATGGTGCTGCGGTCTGCGTTAAGAAAGCCGTCGCAGTTGTAGTCGTACTTGCAGTCCATGGTGTACAGCCCGTCGGCTGCTCTGGTTATGCTCGCCATTGTCGCGATCTTGCCGCCGAAAGCGATAAAGAACACTGCCGTCAGCGTCACCGCCGTTCCCGCTGATATCAGTACGAAGACCTTACCGATAAGCACCGCGAGCAGCACCATGATTCCGGCGCATAATAATACGATGCCTGTGCCGATAAGGGAACCGGAGTGTCCGGCGTCGGCGACTTCGATATAGTAAGGGGAGAGGTTTTCTGCGATGAGCCTGAAAGTTTCGTCGGCGTTATCCACCGGTTTGCCCTGCTCCTCCATCGCGCTGAAAAGCCATTCATAATAATCCGAGACGTGTTTTCTTATTTTTTCGCGCAGTTCACTGTCGGCAGCTCTCACAGTCCCGCTGAAATAGGGGTACTTTATCCCGTCCGCTTCTCTCGGAAAACTGAATTCGGCCGTGCAGCTCTTGGGAACATCGAACCCGATCAGCGACAATTCGCCGCCGCTGCCGTTTATGAACAATATGTAGAACTGCCCTTTATCTGTCTCCCAGCCGGACATACACTCGCATCCCACCTCGCCGCTGACCCGGCTCCCGATGTCGCCGTCGGTAATGCCGAACGCATCGAAATCGGGAGCGAAAGCTGCTCCGTTACCGCTGAAAACACCGATGAGCGTGACCGTGATACCTGCAATGATGAGCGTCGTGGCGATGATGAAGCAGATCAGGCAGAAAGCGGAGCGCGTTATTCTTTTCCGAAGTTCATTCATACCGCCCTTCTCAAAGTGATGCGTGCGCTGCGATCTTATATATTGCAGTTATATCGTCCGCTCCGAGCTCCACGAATCCTCCGCGCCTGCCTGTTCCGACACCGATCTTTCTCACGAGTTCGGGGATATCTTCTTCCTTTGCTCCGAGCTCCGCGAAGTTTATGGGCATACCGATGCTGTGGAGGAACGCGCGGAATCTGTGAATACCCTCAAGAGCGGTGGATTCGGGGTCTTCGTAGTTCATCTGACAGCCGAACACTCTTGTTGCCATCTGGCAGAACCGCATGACGTTGTGACCGTGAACGTACTCCATCCACGACGGCATTATTACCGCGAGTCCGGCTCCGTGTGCGACATCGTACAGTCCCGAGAGCTCGTGCTCAAGCCCGTGGCTGTTCCAGTCCTGCTGTCTTCCCACGCCGCAGATGTTGTTGTGCGCCACCATTCCTGCCCACATGATGTTTGCGCGGGCATCGTAGTTATCGGGGTCTGCGATCACGCGGGGAGTTTCCTTTACCATTGTCAGGAGCACGGATTCACAAAGGCGGTCGGTTATCTCCACCTCTTTCGTGTTGGTGAAATAACGCTCGAAAACGTGCGCCATAATGTCTGTTGCACCGCAGGCGGTCTGGTAAGCCGGGAGCGACCTGGTAAGTGCAGGATCCATTATCGAGAACCTCGGACGCATCAGATCCGAGCCTGTCCCGCGTTTAAGCATTCCGTCCTCTTTTGTTATGACGGAGTTCCCCGACCCCTCGCTTCCCGCGGCTGCGATAGTGAGCACCGTCGCAACGGGGAGTGCTTTTTCGGGAGCCTTTCCGCAGTACAGATCCCAGAAATCTCCGTCGTAGGGAACGCCGATCGCTATGGCTTTTGAGGAGTCTATGACCGAGCCTCCGCCGACAGCGAGAATGAGATCAACGCCTTCGTTCCTGCACATTTCTATGCCCTTATAAACAAGTGTGTCGCGGGGATTGGGCTGAACTCCGCCCAGCTCACAGTGTGCGATCCCCGCTTCATCGAGGGACTTCTTCACGACGCCGATAAGTCCCGATCTTACTGCGGAACCGCCGCCGTAATGGATAAGCACCTTGCTTCCGCCGTACTTTTTCACATAACTCCCGGCTTCCGATGCGCGGTCTTTCCCGAAGACGAACTCGGTGGGGCTGTAGAAATTAAAATTGTCCATAATGATGATCCTCCTGCAGTTTATATTCAGCGGCGTTTGCCGATAAAGATGATTTTACCGCGTTTTGCCGGATATTACAACACTTTTCATACGAGCATGACCGGCAATGCGCTTAAAGACTTTCCGCATCATACCTTGCGAACCTTGTTTCCGCAACATATTCTTTTTTCAGCTGCATGAGCTTCTGATAGTGCTCTGTCCCGGAATGCGCCTGAACAGCCTCGGGCGAGCTCCACACTTCGATCAGCACGAGCTCATCGGGGTCGGTGGGGCTGAAATAATAATCGTATTTCTCATTTCCTGCCTCCGCTCTTGAAGCCGCGGCGATACCCGATTCGCTGACTGCGCGGTAAAATTCGTCCCTGCAGCCGCTTCTGACCCGGTAATGTACTTCGACGATCCTCTTCATATCTTTATCCTCCGCAAATGTTTCTTGTCATTCAGAACATGATGCTGACCTTTGAATGAACAAATTAATGTCTGTTCGTCTGAAGGACGAAATGAGCTTGACATCAAGGAATGTGTCCGTTGTTTAAATGCACCGCAGGAGCATTTAAACAACATCTGAAAATCTGTTTCGCAGATTTTCAGTCAATAACTGCCAAAAGGCAGTTATTGAGGACACATAAATTATATCACAGAACATTTCAACTGTCAATCGCATGTTGCCATATCTTTCCGAACGTGATATAATGTTATCGTAAGCCGGAGCACGATCGTTCCGTACACAACACGAAATTATTGCAGGAGGGTAAAATGGACATAAGAAGAGCACAGGCATCAGACCTTGACAAAGTCAGGGAAATAACCCATAAAACGATAAACGGGATATATCCGCACTACTATCCCGCCGGTGCAGTCGCATTCTTTCTTGACCACCACTGCGGCGAGAACATATCCGCCGATATTGCGGAAGGACGGGTCTATCTGCTGTACAGCGCGGACGGGAAT
This sequence comes from Ruminiclostridium sp., assembly GCA_017635095.1. Classification (GTDB taxonomy): domain Bacteria; phylum Bacillota; class Clostridia; order Oscillospirales; family Ruminococcaceae; genus Ruminiclostridium_E. The sequence goes on from JAGBMA010000165.1 coordinate 4,076, forward strand.
GCAGCCGGGACGGTTACGGTAAAGGAAAACGAGATATGCAGACTTTTCGTGCTCCCGGAATATCAGGGTAAAGGGTACGGAAGGGCACTCCTCGGATTTGCGGAAGCGGAGATCGGGAATAGTTATGATGAAATAACCGTTGACGCGTCGCTTTCCGCAAAATCCATTTATCTCCGGCGCGGTTACAGGGAAGCGGAATATCATATAATAGAAACGGCTTCCGGCGATCGTCTCTGCTACGATCTCATGAAAAAACGGGCGGAGAAGTGATACCTGCGAAACAGCTTCAGAGTGCGTTTTCCGTGCTCTGAAGCTGTTTGCATTATGTGAGCGTGCGCTTATCGCGAAGCGCTCCGACGGTTGATGATGAGTTTCATGCTGTGGTATTCGGAGACCGCGTCTTCAAATCCAAGCGACCTGTAAAGCCTGTATCCCGCGTCGGTGGCTTTGAGCTCCACAAGATCGAGCCCGAGCTTTTCCGATTCCGCTATGAGCATTTTCATGAGCGCGGACGCGATGCCTTTTCTCCTGAATTGCGGTTTTACATATACATTCATGACGGTGCCTGTCTTTCCGTTGATGAAGGACGGGTTCGGCGGCTTTTCCGAAACGCAGAGCAAGCAGCAGCCTGCGATAGTTTCGTCCCTGCATACAAAAGCGTACAGGTCTTTGTTAAGATGCTCACGGAAATAACCGGGAAGCTTTCCGGCTATGTGGTTCAATGTCTCTTCGGCGATATCGCCGTAGTCTTCTTTCAGATATGCGATCCTCAGTTCGGTAAGAGCGCCGGTATCGCCGAGGTCTGCTTTTTCATAGATCATGATCTGTCCACCGCCTTGCTCATGATGTCTTGTTCTTTCCCGATAATATCCTTACCGTTTCCGCCAGCCCCTTATGCTTCATTTCCCTCGGCTCGAAGTGAATGAGCGAGTAAACGAGCTGCATCACAAGACCGGCTCCGAATGTGCTGATGACCGTGCCTATACCGACCTGACCTCCGAGGAGCCACCCTATGAGCAGCACCACGCTCCACAGCAGCACCTCCACTATCCCTATCGGTATCTGGGGCAGTCTCTTCCCGAGAGCTACAAGCAGGGAGTCGCGGGGGCCGCAGCACTGTTCCGCGGTCATGTATATCCACATTCCGAGCGCCATGAACACAAATCCCGCCAGCATCACGGCAATTCCTATCCACATGTTTTCGTTTTCCGGCAGAGGGTTCAGTGAGTTGAACATCTGCACGAAATTCCCCGTCAGAAGTGCATCTATTATCGTCCCGAAACCGATACGCTCTTTGAGCAGGACGTCTGTTATCAGGATCACGACCGCTATAACGGTCATTGATATCCCGTAGTTGAACGGTGTGTGGTTCGCGATCCCCATACCGAGGCAGTCCCAGGGTGCAAGCCCTATGTTCGCGTAGATCGTAAGATGCACGCCCAGAGCGAACACCAGCAAACCTGCCGTTATCTTCAGCCAGCCGAGAATTATCCCGCTGCGTCCGTTGTTGTTGTTTTTCATAATCCTTCACACATCATTTATATCTGTCGCGAGCCGCTGATATATGTCACGGAGTTCGTCGTCCGCGGCTTCGAGCATAGCCTTTCTCACTTCGGGATCCTCGTCTCCGAGGGAAGCTTCATATTTTTCCTTTGAGCGCCCTTTCAGTCTGTCGCTCAGTATCAGCTCTATAGTGGTATGCCGCTCTATGGCGCGGTCATAAACGATTATCCTCTGTAAGTGCAGCCTCTTGTCCCGGAGCCGCTTTGCGATCAGCGCGGAGATGACTGCGGCTGCTATCCCCGCAGCCGGGTGCACGAACACAGCAAGGCATACTGCCGCAGCAACGCATATTGCGGCGCCGATAAGCACCGGAACGAGTATCGGAGCGAATACCTTGTGGGATTCCGTGACCCTGACGTTGCCGCCGAGAAGCGGGTCGGTCTTCTCGATAACGGCAATTGCGCTGTCCAGCAATCTTCTCGTGGGATAAAACTTCATTCCCCGTATCCGTCTCCTTCCTCCGGGATATGTCTGCTCTTATATGTATTTCAGGATATCTGCCGGTTTTTCCGCAATGAATGTCGCTCCCGCTTCCCGAAGCTCATCTTCATCTCCGTAACCGTAAAGAACGCCGATAGAATCCAGCCCGTTTTCTTTCGCGCCCATAATGTCGTGCTTTCTGTCGCCGATCATTACGGCGTCGCTCAGTGACGAAACTCCGCATTGCTCAAGCGCATATTTTATGATATCTGCCTTGCGGTTCCTGCTGTCGTCCATTGCTGCGCCGGCGACGTGATCGAAGTGATCGTAAAGCCCGAAATGTTTCAGGATACGCACAGCAAATACCTCGGGTTTCGATGTGGCAACTATGAGTGTTCTGCCGCTTTCTTTGAGCTGTTTCAGCAGGTCGGCGATCCCGTCATATACTATGTTTTCAAATATCCCGGTGTCCTTGAAATATTCGCGGTAGTATTTTACTGCAAGCTCGCATTGTTCTCCGTCAAACCCGAAGAAATCCGCAAACGAATCTTTCAGCGGCGGGCCGATGAATTTATACAGAGCCGTCCTGTCATTTTCGATGATGCCGAATTTTTTCAGCGCGTACATCACCGAGTTGGTTATGCCGACTCCGGGATCCGTCAGTGTCCCGTCCAGGTCAAATAACAAGTATCTGTACATTTTCATTCTCCTTTTCATGCGGCCGGATATGATCTGCGGGAACAGCTGACGCACGGTATCATTCTTCAAATCTTATGTAAGGGAGCACACCTGCGGACAGCTTTTCAAGATCCTGACCGTCGGTCCTGCGCACGATAAAAATGACAGCGTAGAAAGCCCCCTTGTGCTTTATCGACCAGACCTCGGCTTTCATGGGAACATTCTCAAGCTGAGTGTTATACTCAAAACTCATTCCCGGGCAGGTCATACCGGCTATGACCGCCGTGATCCTGCCTGTTCTGGTGTAGTTGTTCAGCCGCTTTGAGAAGCCTGCATCATAGGTCTTCAATATATCCTCGGCGCTGAGCATCATGGAGAGCAGCAGCTTTTTGGGTGTAAACCCGACATTTATCATGGAATTGTCTTCTTTGCGATAAAAGCCCACAAGGTTCTCTGTGGTCGAGTAATACTTCCTGAGCTGTTCTTCGGTCATCGTCTCGAAGTCGTCCGGTACCGGAAAGCTGAAAACTCCGTTTACTGTTTCAGTCCTCATATTTTCTCCTTTCGGAAGATCGTGCAGTCGTTCTTCTGTGACAAAACAATAATAGCACATTTCCCTTCAATTATCAATACTTTTTTGTTGATTTTCAGCCTGCAAAGTGATATAATGGAAACAGATAATTGCAGGAGGCGGACTTATGGAGCATGAGCGAATAATCTACATTTATGACTATCTGTGCAGGAACACCGACGAGGAGCACAGCGCCACCTGCAGGGACATACAGAACTATCTCTCCGAAACCGCAAATCTCACCGATGTTTCCCCGCTTACGATACGGCGGGACATCGACCGGTTATGTGCAGCCGGCAACAATATCCGCAGGACGGCCGGTCCTCACAACACAGCTATGTACTGCCTTATCGACAAAGGTTTTACATTCAACGAGATACGCTTTATGGTGGACTCAGTCTCGATCAACAAGTTCCTGACCACTGAGCAGAAAAAGAAGCTTATACACAAGTTCGAGGGTATGTGCACCGATACCGAGATACGCAGCCTTGTCAGCCGCATATCTCTGAACAGCGCCGCCGCACCGTCCCTTGACCTGCTTGAAAATCTCGACAAGATACACCGTATCATCTCCGAGCGCCGTAAGATAAACTTCAAGTACGGCAAGTTCGACACAAAGAAGCAGATGAACTATTACAGCAAGAGCCGCGAGATGATCCCGGTGCGGGTGGTCTATTTCGACGAGCATTTCTATCTGCGCTGCTTCAACGAGGAGAGTGAGCAGTTCCGCACCTACCGCATCGACCGCATGAAGGATATAGTAAGCGGCGGCAGGAGCCGTAAAAAGATCCCCGAAGAAAAGAAATACAGCGGCTTTGTGGCGGATATGTTTGCACCCGACCGCTTTGAGTATGTGACGCTTCGGGTCAAGCGCTATCTGCTGGACGAGATGCTCGAACAGCTCGGCGAGTACGGAAGCTTCAGAGACGACGCCGATAACCCGGAAAGCGTTCTTGTCCGGGCCAACGTCGGGATAAATGACAGGTTCTTACTGTGGGTGCTTAAATACGGCGAGGGAGTTGAGATCGTCGAACCGGCTTCTGTCCGCAAAGATTTTACGGATCTTTTGCAAAAGATCTCGGAAATGTACTCAGCTCGATAATTCCCGGAAGAAAGATATGATATAAGGATCATCTCGGGCGGTTCGGGGCAGGAGAATGAAATGCGCTTCCCCGTGCGGGACAACGGAAAACGGAGGATATGAGTCATGAACATACAGATATTCGGCACGAAGAAAAGCGCGGATACACGCAAGGCAGAGCGTTTTTTCAAAGAACGCGGCATAAAATACCAGTTCATCGACCTTAAAGAAAAGGGAATGAGCAAGGGCGAGTTCCAGTCGGTCATGCAGGCTGCCGGAGGGCTTGACGCTATGCTCGACCCGGACTGCAGGGATCAGGAAACGCTGGCTCTTATCAGGTATCTTGCTCCCGGACAGAAACTTGACAAGGTGCTTGAGAACCAGTCGGTGCTGAAACAGCCCATCGTCCGCAACGGAAAACAGGCAGCCGTCGGGTATGCTCCGGAAATATGGAAAAGCTGGCAGTAAGCCGTCTGCGCGATATTTCTGTCATATTGCGGTTCCCGGCTTTGGGAGCCGTTCCGCGCACCGCTGAAAAAGAACGCGGAGCGTATGACCTGTGTGAATAGTGACAATGCCAAAGAGAGAACGGCATTGTCACTTTTATATTATGCAATTCGCCGAATATCTTCATATCCGCTTGACAAATGTTGGAGAACGGTGTATTCTTATGAAAGAGAACGGCGTTCGCTTTGACGGGAGATGATATGATGCCCAGAGACAAGACAGAAAGCCATGAGCGGATAATCGCCGCGGCAAAGGCGGAATTCCTTGAATACGGATTTGAGAACGCCTCTATGAGACGGATCGCGGCAAATGCGGATATCACGGCATCTGGGCTTTACAAGCATTTTCCCGGCAAGGAGGAAATGTTCGCTTACCTCGTCCGTCCCGTACTTGAAAGCTTCAATGAGCTCTATCGCCGGAAGGAGAAGGAGGAGCGTGATGCTATCGGAGAGATCGGAGCGGCTGCGGCCTTTCTGAATGAGGACGCAGTGTACGCAATGGGGTTCATCTACGATCATTTTGATGAATTCAAGCTTCTGGTCTGCCGTTCACAGGGTACGCGCTATGAGGATTACGCACATACGCTTGCGGAAATGGAAGAGGAGAGCTCTCTGAAACATATCGAAGCTTTGCGGGAGCGCGGGGACTGTGTGCCGGAGTTTGACCGGCGAGAGTTCCACCTGCTCGTTTCGTCGAATGTGGAAGCCGTATTGCAGCCTATCCGCCACGACTTTTCAAGAGAAGAAGCGATGCACTACGCAAAGACGATAAACGAGTTTTTCTCGCGGGGCTGGAAATGGCTCTGCGGAATGGAAAGATGATTTATGTCGGCTTTTATGCCGATATAAATTTTGTACAGCGGTTAGGCGAAACTAACTTACTCAGGAGGCAATTCATATGACATGGCTTGCGGACAATATTATGTCGATAGTGCTGCTGCTTGGACTTGCAGTCATAGTGTTCTTTATCGTCAGAAGCAAGATAAAAGCCAAAAAGTCCGGCAAGGGCTGCGGGTGCGGCTGCTCCGGCTGCAGCGGGTGCAGCGCCTGCGCGGGGAAGAAAGGCAAAAATACAGACTGAGCCTGACCCGGTCTGCAATATAAATTTGGAGGAAAAATATGAAACTAACGGAAACCACAGCGGATATGCAGGGACAGATACTTTCTGTCGGCGGCGACGATCATTTCATGAACCGCATCACATCTATCGGCATCACAGAGGGTACGCCGTTCCAGACGGTGAGAAACGACAGGAAAATGCCCGTCCTCATTTATCTGAGGGAAACACTTATCTCGCTCAACAGAGCGGACGCGGAAAGGATCGAGGTGGCTAAGAGATGACAGCAAGTATAGCGCTTTTAGGACAGCCCAATTCCGGCAAGTCCACGATCTACAACAACCTCACCGGCTCCCGCCAGCACGTCGGGAACTGGGCGGGAAAAACAGTCGAAAAGAACGAGGGCACTTATACATACGAAGGCACGAAATACTCCGTCACCGACCTGCCGGGAAGCTACGGATTGTCGGGAAATTCCGACGAGGAGATCATCACCACCGATTTTATAAAGTCGGGACAGAGTGAGCTTACTGTGGTGCTTGTCGATGCCTCGCAGCTCGAAAGAAGTATGTTTATGCTGGCTGAATTTGCAAGGCTCGACAAGCCGGCGCTGCTTGTGCTCAACATGATAGATGTCGCAAAGGATATGGGCAAGGAGATAGACACGGCCGCTCTTTCCGAAAAGCTCGGGATACCCGTTCTTCCGTTCAACGCAACGGACACAAAGGACTACGACAGGCTGAAAAAGCTTATCGCCGAGGAAATGAAGGCTCCGCATAAAATGACAGTCGCGGCTCCCGCTGAGCAGGCTGACGTGAAAGCCGACAGCAGGGCAAAGTTCGAGTGGGTCAGCGAGCTTATTTCCGGTGTCACAAAGACCGGAGAATCGGTATATAAGCTGTCGAAGTTCGACCGGCTCATGACAAGACCGGTTCTCGGAAAACTGATCTGCATAGGCGTTGTACTGCTTGCATTTCTCGTTGCAATGATAATCATGATACCGTTCATGAGCATTGGCAAAATGATACCCGGGGTGCTGCACGATCCGGTTGATCAGCTTCTCACGGGCTGGAACGTTCACCCGTGGATAGTATCCATATTCAGCACCATGATACCGAATGTCCTGTACTTCACGATCTCAATGGCGAGCTTCGTGTTCGGCGTGAATATCGTATTCGGATTTCTGGAGGAGACGGGATTTCTCGCCCGCGCCGCCTACCAGTTCGACGGTCTGCTCTCGAAGCTCGGCCTGCAGGGCAAGGCTATCTGCCCTATGCTCATGGGTTTCGGCTGCACGATAGGCGGTGCCTGCGGAACGAGAGTAATGGACAACTGGGGGCAGAGAATGCTCGCTATGTCGATCGTATGGGCGATACCCTGCGCGTCGATATGGTCGATAATCCCGGTGATCTCGGGAATGTTCTTCTCCTGGTGGCAGACACTTCTTGTGTGCGTCGGGATACTTCTCTATGTGGTAGTTTCGATGATCGTGGTATCTAAGCTGTTCAGCAGGAAGCTGGCTCCGAAAGAGACAAGAAGCGGTATGATAATGGAGCTTCCGCCTTACCACAAGGCACACTGGAAGCACATCATAAAGGAAGCGTTTTTCAAGGCATGGGACATTTTCAGAAGAGCGCTCGGAACGGTAACGCTCGTGTCGATCGTTTTCTACATATTCTCGTTCAGCATCGACGGCAATGTAAATAACAGCCTGCTTTACCGCGTCGGAACATTCATCGAACCGGTAACGCGCTTCTTCGGCATGGGCTGGCAGACGTTTATGGCATTCGTCAGCGGTGCATTTGCAAAGGAAGCCGTTCTCGGTACTCTCAACGCCGTATTCATGGGAGACAACTCTCTTCTGGCCGCAACATTCTATGCAAAAACGGCAGCTACCGACGCGTCGCTCCTCGGAGCAGCGATGACACAGGCGATAGCCCCCGCGGAGGCGCTTGCGTTCATGTTCGCCACAACATTCAACATTCCCTGCCTTATGGCGCTTTCAACGACATACAAGGAATCCCATTCGCTGAAATGGACAGTCAAAGTCGCGCTGTTCTATATCTGCAATGCGCTTGTTCTTTCCTGCATAGTTTATCATGTGGCAAGCTTGTTTATGTGATGCATCACATGATACACAGCAAAATGATCTGCGGTCACCGGTCCTGAGGTTCAGAGCCGGTGATCTTTTTTGTTACGGATCCGTCATTCCGAAACAGAAGAACTGAAAAAACGAAGGTCTGATTTTTTATGCGGAACAGGGTTGCATATTTACCCGGAATGTGATATAATCATAGTGTTTGAGCAGCCTATGCTCTGCAGGTTATACGGAAAGGCGATCCCCGGTAATGTAATGCGATTCAATGGCATTGTGCTGCTATGATGCATAAGGAAACGTGGTATAAATGATATATGGGAAAAAAGGCTGGAATGTACACATACACCGTATTCGATGTCGAAACGCCGAATCGCGCCAACGACAGAATGAGCGCGATCGGTATTACCGTCATAGGCAGCGGGAAGATCGTTGATGAGTTCAGCTCGCTCGTTGACCCGGAGACGCATTTCGACTATTTCAACACAAAGCTTACGGGTATAAGCTCGGAGACCGTCAGGGGCGCTCCCGCTTTTCCGGAGCTGTGGAAAAAGATCGAGCCGTACATGAGCGACGGGATACTTACCGCGCACAATGCGGTGTTTGATATGGGGGTCCTGAAAAAGTGCCTTAACGCTTACGGCATTGAGTGGAGAAAGTCGGCAAAATACCTCTGTACCGTAAAGATCGGCAGGGCTTGTCTGCCGGATATGAGCCATAAGCTCAACGTTCTTTGCGATCACTACGGGATCGCGCTCGATCATCATCGGGCTGCGAGCGACAGCCGGGCTTGCGCGGAGATACTGCTCAGGTACATAGATGCGGGGTATGATGTGGATTCGTTCATTAGGACGTATAAGCTGGAAGCTTAGCGGTGTTTGTCCTGAAAGGAGAGATCATGTTAAAACAAGCAATAGATCTTCCGGGCGTAGAAAATGCCCGTGAACTGGGCGGATATGCCGTCGGCGGCAGGCGGATAAAAAAGGGTGCCCTGCTGCGTACTGCAGGATTAGGCGGGATCTCCGAAGAGACAGTCGTGAAGCTGCAGAATGAGTACAGCCTGCGGACGGTCATTGACTTTCGCATGACGAACGAGCGGGCTGCCGTTCCGGATCCCGAAATACCGGGCGCGCGGAATATACATCTGCCTGTGATAGAGTTCGAGGATTATCCCGTCAATGACCCGAAACTGGTCGAAGAGTATGAAAAGTGCGGCGACAGGATGCAGGTGTTTGAGCTGGCGTACAGCCTGGGAATGCTTGGACCGCAGCAGTATATATTGTTTCTTCTCGGCGAACGGGGCAGGAAAGCCTACCGCGAATTCTTCCGTATCCTGCTTGAACACGACCCGGATAAAGGCGCGGTACTATGGCACTGCACCGACGGAAAGGACAGGACGGGGTGCGCGGCTATGCTGCTTCTGTCTGCTCTCGGAGCGGGTCGTGATGAGATAATAGATGATTATATGCTGACGAACGAGTATAAAGCTCCACAGATCGAAGCGATAAGACAGAAGATGGCGGCATATCCCATGCCTCCGGAGAAGCTCGATGCGCTGCTGTTCATGTCGGGGGCGGTAGTCGGGCAGTATATGACGAATGCGATCGACACGCTGAACGAAAAGTACGGCAGCGTTGAGGGCTACCTTCGTGAGGAACTGAATGTCGGAGCACATGAGCTTGGGATCCTGCGCCGGAAATATCTTGAGGGGTGAAGCCATGAGCCGGGAACTGAAAAAAGAATATCTCGGTCAGTTATTGCTCAACGCGGCGATACTGATATTCTTCGGGGTCTTGTTCTTCGTCGGGACTTTTTTTGACGAGGAAATCGCAAAAACGCTGTTTTCTAAGGATAATACCGCTGCTGCGGTTGTAACATCGTTGGGGACGATCCCGTATTTTGCGGCGCCGGTGCTTTTCTGCGGTGCCCTTTATGAGAGAGCGGTACACTCCTCCCGCGGCAAGCCCGTAAAAGCGATCCTTTGCGGTATATGCATCGCAGTCGCGTTATTTGTGGGATTTGTCGGTGCCGGAGCTATTGCGGACAGAAACTGCTTCGGAATGATATTTCCTTTTCTCGACAGAAACTATCCGGTAATTGCAGTTATTGCTGCGGTCGTCGAATATCCTCTTTTCTTTGTGGGATTTCATTTTGCAAAGAAGAGCGAGGATAAAATGCTCGCGCAAAGAATGATCGGGCTTATCATAATCCTCCTGACTGCATTTATAGTCATGCAGACGCTCAAACACACATTCCACCGCCCGAGGTTCCGCACGGCAGTTATCGGGTATGACGGTATCGGGTTTGTGCCGTGGTACACGCCTTTTGAGGGCGCGGAGGAATACACCGCCCTGTATGGCATCAACGCCGACGAGTTTTTGTCATTCCCGAGCGGCCACAGTATCCTGAGCATCTCGGCAATGTACATACTGCCGTCTTTATCATGGCTGTTCCCGAAGCTGGAAAACAAGCGGTCTCTCATGACCATGTGCGGATTTATGTTCGGCGTCATAATAATGCTTACAAGAATGATACTCGGGGCGCATTACCTGAGCGACGTGTCAATGGGAGCAATGATCGGCACGGCGCTGGCGATCGCAAATACGATAATACAGTTTTTCATCTCTGCAAAGCAGGGCAGATCTGAAAGAACGTAAGCACGGCTGCCGGCAAACGAGCAGCCGTCCCGATATGAAAGGAGTACAACATGATCGTAAACGAAAAAGACGGGAAGACCGTCATAGCTCTTGAGGGCAGGGTCGATACGAATAACGCCGCACAGACCGAAAATGAGATATTCGGGGCTTTGGAGGGAAGGAGCGGCGAGATCATCATTGATGCTCAAAAGCTCGAATATATATCGAGCGCCGGGCTTCGTGTGCTGATGAAACTGCGCAGGAGCATAAACAAACCTCTTCCGGTCATCAATGTTTCACGCGATGTCTATGACATATTCGACACAACGGGGTTCACGGAGCTTTTCGATGTGAAAAAAGCATTGCGCAAGGTGTCTCTTGCGGGCTGTGAGGAGATCGGAAAAGGCGGTCACGGAAAAGTCTATCGGCTTGACGAGGAGACGATCATCAAGGTGTACCATGACGGAAGCCCCATGTCCCTTATCGAAAAGGAACGCGAATATGCCAAGAATGCCTTCATTCACGGCGTACCTTCGGCTATCGCTTACGATATAGTCGATACCGAGGAGGGCTGCGGTCTTGTGTTTGAAATGGCGGGTGCAGTGACATTAAGCAAATTCGTTACGGAGCACCCCGAAAAACTGCAGGAATACACCGTGAAATTCGGCACTCTCCTGAAGACCCTCAATTCCACCGAAGCGGATCCGAAGCTCTACGGCGATATAAAGCAGATCTATCTTGACAGGGCGAAAAACGCCGTATCGCATTTCACTGCCGAGGAAAATGAACAGATTGTGAAACTGATAGATTCTATCCCGGACGGCGGCGGAATGGTACACGGAGACTATCACCCGAACAATGTGATGGTCCAGCCCGACGGCGGACTTGTGCTGATAGACATGGCGGATATAAGCCGCGGAAATGCGCTTTACGACATCGGCGGCACGTTCCTCACCATGTATATCGCAGGCTCAAATGACCCCAGTATAACCAAGTGGGCGATAGGTCTTGATTATGAGCTTTCAAAGCAGATGTGGGGCATAACGCTTTCCACATACTACGGTACGGCGGACAAGCAGAAGCTTGAGCTTCTCGGCCGGCGCTGCGCCGCGTTTGCTCTGATGCGTATGGCAACAACTCTCGGCATGGGTTCGGGAAGGGCTGAGGAAAGATCGGCGGCCATGGTCGCTATGCTTCGTGAGAAGCTTTTCCCGAATACCGACAATTTCTGCAAACTGTTTGCAATGCAGTTCTGATACGGCACCGGCGAAAAAACACATATATGCTCGTGCTTTTAATTGTCAGCACAGCATGATTGTCTTTGATGTGTAAAGTATGTGCGTATGACGAAATTTCGGCTCGTTCCTGAAAAATAAGTGGAGGTTCATGATGAGCGAAAATAATGATAAGTCCGTAAACAACGGCACACCCAAAAAGAACAAGCCCATGCGTGAAATATCCGTCGAGGGCTGTGAGCTTCTCGGAAAAGGCGGAAACGGCGCGGTATATCGTCTGGACGAAGAGACGATAGTAAAAGTGTATTTCGGCGAGCGCAACAGCCCCGAAAAGATCAGGCAGAACAGGGAAACCACAAAGAGCGCGTTTGTGCAGGGCGTTCCGACCATGATCGCGTTTGATATGGTGCGTGTGGGAGAAAACTACGGCGTTGTCTATGAAATGATAAACGCAAAGTCGTTCAGCCAGGAGATAGCCGCAAATCCCGACAGAACGGACGAATTTGCTCACATGATCGCCGATATGGCGCTGAAGCTTCACCACACGGAGTTCAAGGAAGGCGCGCTGCCGGATTCAAGGGAAAAGATAAGGAATGAAGTCCGCATGACGGTGGATGCCGGGTTCTATAAGCCTGCGGAGGCGGAAAAGCTCTATAAGCTGATAGATGAGATCCCGTACAGGAACACCTTTATCCACCAGGATTTCCACCCGGGCAACCTTATGCTTCAGGGCAACGAGATCGTGCTCATTGATGTGGACGATTCCGGACTCGGACACCCGATACTCGATCTTGCTTCTATGTACCTCGTTTATGTGACTGCTGCGAAAGCCCAGTGGAAAACCACAAGTCAGGATATCACCAAAAAGCAGTACGCAAGGCTCTGGGATATTATCATCAGGCATTACTTCGACACAAATGATGCCCGCGAAATAGCCGAGATAAACCGCATCATAAAAGGCTATTCCCTCATAAAGTTCATCAAAGGCGTTGCTACTTCCCCGACAGTACCGAACATTCTGCGCAAACCGGTGATCGGAAGCTCGAAGAGACAGCTTTTCTCCATGCTCGATACGCTTCACCCGATCCCCTGATGATCGGTCAAGGGACTGCGATCAGCCTTGATCTCCCGAAAACAGCGATAAATATGAACAGGCTGTACTGCACATTCTTTGTGCGGTACAGCCTTTATTGCAAATATCGTAACGCCGCCCGACATCTGTCGTTCGGGGCGGTATTTTTATTGGCGTGCGCCGTTCGCCGGCGATCACCACTCCCGTATAATATCGCTGAGATGCCTGTCTATGTCGATCCTGGTCTGTTTGCATTCTTTCGGGTGTTCTTTCAGGCTACGGAATGTAAATTTAAGCAGCAGTGACGAACCGACCGGCACCGCGTTTTCAAGCATGGACTGAGGAAATACGAGGTGCGAGCCGTATTCGTAAGTGAGTTTTGTGACCTCACACTCATGAGTCACGGTTTTGAGCCGTTCGGTCATTCTGTCGATGTAGCGGCAGGTATCCCACAGAGAATCGTCTTTTGCTCCCACCAGCGCCACCTTTCCTTTTATCCGCTCGACCTTTATCTTCATGTCCTCGGTCAGGGGGCAAAGTTGTTCCGACAGGTCAAACATATCCCTCGCCGCTGCCATATCCCCTCTGCGCTTTGCTTCTTCACTCAGTTTCTGCCAGTATTCGGGGTGGCGATAAGCATATGGCAGATACGGAAGTCTTTCGCCTTTGTAGGAAAGCGTGGATTCGTTATTGCCGGGGCGTTCTTTTGCGCCGTCAAGTCCGTCGCGGTAAAATCCCTCCATGATGAAATCGGACGGAGAAAGGGCAATGGTTAGCGTAAGCAGGGGAATGAACGATGCCGCTGCAAGAGCCGCCATCGCCGTAGTTGACGCGCCTGTTATACCGAACTTCGTGCAGCCCTTCGATCTCATGACCTCTATTGCTTTTTCGTAGCTTTCTATCGGATAATCGTGGTACGCATAATCCCTGGTCTCCGATGACATGGCCATTACATTGCAGCCGTTCTTGTGCAGCCACTTCACGCCCATTGTCACCATAGAGTCGTCTATCTTGTCCCCGAGCATCAGTATAACGCCTTTTTCGCATTTCTTCGGGTTCTCATAGTAAGCCCCGTAAAAGCCGTCTTTTTCCGTATTATAGTAGTCACGCTTCATTTTGTTCTGTTCCTTTCAAAATACTTATCATGGCATCTACAGCCATTTTTCGCATTACCTCCGCATCGAGACCGTAAAGCTCGTTGTTCATCATCATATGGCAATGCTGCTCCATGATCCCGATCGTAAGATACGCTTTTTCCCGGACGTTGGCATCATCGTTCAGAAGTGTCGTCAGCCTTGCTGTGATACCTTTCATCTTTTCGTCTCCAAGCCTGCTGTAAAGCATTCTTACATCGCGGTCGGTATGCTTCAGCCCCTCAAGCTCCTCGTGGATATCACGGAATTTGATATGAAACTCCTCAAAGGCGTTTAACACTGCTTCAAGATATTGTTTCATGTCCCGGGGATTTTCCGGGGCTGCATGACCGATACCTGTTATGCCGCCGACATTTTCGACCCCGTAAGATATTACCGAAAGAAGCAGATCCTTCTTGTTCCGGAAATATCTGTAAGCGATGCCCGTGGATACGCCGGCTTCTGCCGCTATGTCATCAACGGTAGATTTATGGTATCCTTTCTTCTCGTACATCGAAAGAGCCGCTTTCATAAGGTTTTCTTTTGTCTTCTGCGATCTCGTCTGAACGGGATTTGCGGTCTTCTCCATTTTATCTCCTTTCCTTTCGGCAGGATACCTGCACAGTGCTGCAGGGTATGCTCACGGTCTGATATTTCCTGAAATGTGAGAGATATCTCACATTGATTATATCACAGCGGTGAATGTTTGTCAAGAGAAAGTGAGAAAAATCTCATATTTTCTTCGGCTCAGCCCGGATATCGGTGCATCTTTCGGCATAACTGACCGGTACCGGGTCATATATGTCGAAAGCATTGAAAAATTTGCTGCCATATGGTATAATACAGATGACAAGTTTTTACGGTATCGGGGCGTAATGTCAGACGCTTTCGTGCAGTCCCTGTCTGTCCGGCGTGCCCCGGCATTGCAGGAACCGCGGCTGAAACAGGATAGTGAATGATAATGGAGAGAAATATGAACTACGACAACTTCGTTTTTGATCTGTATGGCACATTGATTGAAATGCACACGGACGAGGAAGAACTCCCGTTCTGGGCGAAAATGGCGGAACTTTATGCAGTCTATGGCGCTGACTACACCGCCGCGGGATTGCGTAAGGAATACAAGCGTTTATGCAGAGAGGAAGAACGCAGGCTGATCGCGGAGACAGGCTGTCGGATACCGGAGATAAAGCTTGAAAAAGTGTTTATACGGCTGCTGACCGAAGCGAGACATACCCACAAGACCGTGCATGATCCCGGCAGGAATATCGACGAGATCGCGTACTACATATCCAACTCTTTCCGGGTGCTGTCAAGGCACAGAATGAAGCTGTACCCGGCAGTCCCGGAGCTGCTGCAACACCTGCGTGACAGCGGCAGAGGAGTGTATATGCTGTCGAACGCGCAGGCGATTTTCACAACACCGGAGATCGAGCAGCTTGACCTTGCAAAGTATTTCGATGACATCTTCCTCTCCTCTGACATCGGGGTGAAGAAACCGGAAGCGACATTCTTTGAAAAGCTGCTGAAAAAGCACTCGCTTGACCCTGCAAAAACAGTAATGGTAGGCAACGACTTTTACGCCGACATGGGAATTGCGCTCGCATGCGGAACTGCCGGAGCGCATATCAATTCGGATAAGCTGTCGGCGCGGGAGAGAGCAAAGCAGAAGAAAATGCTTGAAGCGGAATACGGCAGGAGCACAGAAAATATCTTTGAATTTCAGAGTATCAGAGATATGCTGAGAGCGCTTGCGGACAATGAATTTCCGGGTCTGACGTAATTGCAAACGTACATGAAAGAACGCGGGGATGAAGTCCGCTGACGTACTTTAGGGAACCTCTAAAAACCCAATTTGAGAGAAAAAGAGCTATCCACTTTATGCCGCTTTGTATGCGCGCGTCCTGCGCGCTTTTGGCGGCAATACCACGGCTTCCTGCCGTGACCGTCTACTGCGTCAAACCTCCTAA
>JAGBMA010000166.1 GCA_017635095.1 Ruminiclostridium sp.
AGGGCAGGCATACCCGTGGAGTGCTATGATGCGTTTGAGATCGACAAGTATGCCGTCACAGTCTCAAAGCGCAATTTCCCCGTAATCGTTCATCACGGGAATGTATATGACGGCGATTTCACGCAATTCAAGGGGTATGACCTTCTGCTCGGAGGTTCGCCCTGCACCTATTGGTCTATCGCCAAAAAGGACAGAGAGGTTGACTGCAACGGTGAGGGATTCAGGCTTTTTAAGGAGTATGTGAGAGCCTTAGAGGAATCCGGCTGTAAGTATTTCCTCTACGAAAACAACTACTCCGTTCATCAGAATATCAAGGACGAGATCAGCAAGACTCTCGGTGTTGAGCCTATCATGATCAACTCGGCGCTTGTTTCAGCGCAGAATAGGAAAAGATGTTACTGGACGAATATTCCGTTTGCTTCTTTTCCTGCGGATAAGGGTATCCTGCTGAAAGATGTGCTTGAAAGCGGAGTTGCTTGGCAGGACAAGTCCTACTGTATGACCGCTTCCTATGACGGTGCGGTACTGTATAACACTTTGGAGCGCAAGCAGCGGACAATGGTCGCAGAGCCTATCCCGATCAATACATATCAGGGTACGGACAAGTCCCGCACAGTCATGGCAGGCTATCACAAGTACGGTGAAGCGACGATCATAAAAAATCCAGGCTTCAACGGCGGTACAACAGCGGTCGCAACTCCCGTTCGTATCGGTCATTACGGCAAGGGCGGACAGGGACAGCGTATTTACTCCGTGGTCGGCAAGTCTGTCACACTCTCTGCCAACGGTGGCGGACAGGGTGCAAAGACAGGTCTGTATAAGATTGACCTCCCCGACGGTGATTATATCATCAGAAAGCTCACGCCTGTTGAAGCGGAACGCTTGCAGACTCTTCCCGACAACTACACGGCAGGCATTTCCAATACCCAGCGATATAAGTGTATCGGAAACGGGTGGACGGTCGATGTGATTGCCCACATCTTGGGAGGGCTTCACAATGCTTGATGAAGCCCTGAACAAGTGCGCCGAAAACAATAACTACACCATTTATACCAGTATGTGCAAGGCACAGCGTATCCTGATGCGGTCTTATGATGCCGTGTGCAGTATCAGCGGCGGCTCGGACAGCGATATTGTCCTTGACCTGATTCACAAGGTCGATGAGGACGGCAAGGTCAAGTATTTCTGGATAGACACGGGGCTTGAATACTCCGCAACTAAGGAGCATTTGGACTTCCTTGAACAGAAATACGGCATCACCATAGAGCGTGTCAAGCCCGATAAGCCTATCCCGACCTGTGTGCGTGAGTATGGTGTTCCTTTCCTGTCGAAATATGTTTCCGAACAGATGATGCGTTTGCAGGCACACCATTTCCAATGGGAAGACGAGCCTTTGGAAGTCCTCTTGCAGAAATACCCTCGGTGCAAAACGGCTCTGCAATGGTGGTGCGGTGAGCGATACTCCGACAAGGACGGGATTCAGAAGATAAGCCGTTTTTCGATTTATCGCAACCGTTTCCTCAAAGAGTTCATCATGGCAAATCCGCCGGATTTCCCCATATCGAATAAGTGCTGTGAGTATGCCAAAAAGAAGCCTGCAAAGCGTATCGTCAAGGAACATGATGCTGACCTTGACATTACGGGTATCAGGCAGTCCGAGGGCGGTATCCGTTCCGCAGCTTTCAAGACCTGTTTCTCCGAGTGTAAGTCTAAGGGGTGCAACACCTTCCGTCCTGTATTTTGGTACACGGACGGCGATAAGCGTGACTATGAGGAAATGTTCGGTGTGACGCACTCTCGCTGCTACACCGAATACGGATTGCGGAGAACGGGCTGTGTCGGGTGTCCTTTCAGCAAGCATATCACCGAGGAGCTTGCGATCATCGAGGAACATGAGCCGAATCTGTATAAGGCGGCAGTCCATATTTTCGGCAAGTCCTATGAATATACAGCGAAATACCGTGCTTTCGTCAAGGAAATGAAAGCAAAAGAGAAAGAGGAGAAAAATCGTGATCGACTACTTAGCCTTAATGGAACATCTGCCCGTGATACTGATGGTGACAGCGGTGCTTGCACTGCTGATCGGAGTGCCGTATCTGCTGACAACAATGCTCCTGAGATCACAGAAGGAGCGTGACAGCGATGTTCGATCCTGAATTTCAGCGAAAAGCACTTAGCCTTGTAATGGGCTTTATCATGCAGTTTTCAGAAACTCCGGCAGAACCCGAAGTGCAGGAGCTTTCGGTCAATGACCTGAATGTTTCGACTATTTCTGTTTCCTGCCTGAAAGTGGCTTGGGACGGTGAGCCTGACCGTGATTATTATGTGAGCTGCACGGCTCACGATGATGATTATGCTTATGCAGACAATATGTATTTTGAGTTCAAGTCCAATGAGCTTTGTTACATAACAGGTCTGCGTGAGGGTACGGAGTA
Source organism: Ruminiclostridium sp. (assembly GCA_017635095.1). GTDB lineage: Bacteria > Bacillota > Clostridia > Oscillospirales > Ruminococcaceae > Ruminiclostridium_E. The sequence continues at coordinate 2,436 of JAGBMA010000166.1, forward strand.
CACGGTAACGGTCGAGCCTATTCTTTCAGATGATGAAAAAGACGGTTATACCGCAGTTTCCGCAAGTGCTGACGGCAAGACGGAAACGGTAGAGGTCATTTATGAGTTCCCCTATGAGGACGGTTGGACAAACTGTTTTGCAGGAGAACGAGCTTCGGGCTTGACGGCAATGCC
>JAGBMA010000167.1 GCA_017635095.1 Ruminiclostridium sp.
CAAAGCAGGTCGCAATATTCTTTATATGCTTTGTTCAGTCCCATAGTTTCATTGCCCATCATTAGCATTAGAGGAACTGTAAGGTCAGCTGAATAAATCGGATTTTGCTTGTGTGCGGTAGTTCCGACAGTAAGAAAATTCGGATACTGTTCTTTCAATTTGTTTAGATACATAAAGAGATCGTTATTGTCAGCGATTCGTATAACGGGCATATTGAAAAAAGAACCCATAGCAGAAACAACTACATCAGGATCATAAAGGTCTATGGAATGTCCTGTAATGATAAGCATATCTGCTCCGAGTGCATCACAAGAGCGTATCATTGTACCGAGATTGCCTTTGTTTGACGGTCTGTCAAATAATACTATAAAAGGATTTTCGGAAAGCGGCACGTTCTCAAGCTTGTCCTCACGCATTTCAATGATAGCCATTAACTCAGACGTATCATCTTTATTGCTGAGGTCATTCATAAGCTCAGCTGTAAGACAAAAATTCTCATCTGTTTTAACATTTGCAATCATTTCCTTTGCCCAGCCGGATAAATTGTTTCTGTCATAAATAAAAGATTTTATATTCCATTTGTTCTTTACAGCTTCATTAAGGCTTCTGACACCTTCAACTAAGAACTCGTTATATCTGTACCTTTTATTTCTGTTAGTCTTAAGCACTTCAAATTTCTGATATGTGCTGTTTTTGCTGAATACTTTTGTTTCTTGCATAGTGTATCCTTTTTCCTGACGGAAAAAGTCCTCCCTTCGATTTTTATAATTTCGGGGTGGGTGTAAAGCCATTTCCGATTTGTCGTTCTGTTTAGTCCCCAAAGAACCTACTAAACCAGCTACGCTTTTGAACCGGTTCTGTCTCACGCTCCGGCTGATCGGCTCCGGACTTGCCGGAAAGAAGCTGCTGATGCATTGTCCCAGCATGGAGAGCCTGGGCCGCTGCCGCAGTCTGCTGTGCCGTCACCAACGCCGAGCTGACCTCCGCCAACCTTGCGTTCAGTTCCTCGATCTGCTTGTCCTTTACAGCAAGTTGCTCGCTTTTCCGGTCTAATTCTCCCTGCAGCATAGCGATCAAAGTGGTTTCGCAAGTTTCGCAACTTGCTTTCGCCTGTTGCGAAACTTGCTTTCGTTCAACACCTAAATAATGCTGATATATGGCGGTTTTTTGACTTTCGCTGATTGCGAAACTTCCTTTCGCATCTTTCGCAACATGGTTTCGCCTACACCATGCACGAACTGCCTGTTCCGACACGCCACATTCTATTGCAATTTCCGTTATTACACCCGCCAAATATCATCACCACTCTTTCATCCGGAGTTAATCTCAAAACAAATCGCTATGAGATCCCGTCCTTATCAATTTCAAAATCAAAGTCTGCCGAACAACTTTATAGACCAACAGCCAGTCCGGCTCGATGTGACATTCTCTCATGTCCTTATAATTTCTGGAATTAGTGAGAGCATGATCTCGATACGCCTCCGGCAACGGCTGCTCGTTACACAACAGCGTGATCACTTCCTCCAACTTCTTCGGATCGCAGCCTCTCTTGATCGCAAGCTTGTAATCTCGTTTGAACTGCCCCGAAAACTCCGGCTTAAGCATTCAGCGCCTCCATCAGATCTGCAACGCTATCAAACGGACCATACATATCCTCTCCCTTTTCTGCCGCCTCCATCGCCGCATAGGTAACAGCATTCGGCTCGTCAACCTTGACTTCAAAGGGAAGTCCATGACACCTAAGTGCCTGTCGATAAAAAATACCCGTTGCCGTACTCAAATCCATTCCGAGGGACTTAAAGAGAGCTGCCGCCTGTGCTTTCAGCTCCGGCTCCATTCTTATCGTCATATTTCCTTTAGCCATAATAGCACTCCTTTCCTCGTCATTTTTAGCTTGCACTAATATTATATTCAATATTCGTGACATTTGCAAGTGCATTGCAAATGTTTTTTTGCAACTTTTCTATGAACAGTGCTTTCTATATGCTAACACCGCAGCGTGTACATTTAGGGGGTGAAAAAGCCTTATTTCGCGCGGTTTTCAAGCCTCGTTTTCGGTGGGGTAATATAAAAACCCTTACCCGCCCCGAAAACGCCTTGTAGGGCGTTTCTGGGGCGTTTACAGCCCTTTCTTAAATTCCTCCACCAACAGATCGCTCAAAGCCTGTGATGGGCGTATTTTGACCGTTATATGCCCCTCCGGTACGGTGTCCCACCATTTGCGGATCGTTTTCGGATCAAGTCCGGTGTCCCTATGACAATCGGCCTTGCGTCCCTCTGGATGCTCCTGCCGCCACGCATAGACTTGCGCTTTCTTTTCTTCTGCCCCTTTTCTTCTCCATGTGCCGCCAGGATAATCCACTTCCTGCACCGCCCTTGCTCTTTTCAAATGCTCTTTCTGTGATCTACCATTCCTCTTGTTGCGCTCGATGCGAACATCGGTCAGAGCTTCAATATCGGAAATCGTGAAATTGTAATACTCCTTGTCGTAGGCTTCCAGCGCACTCCGTATATCTTCCTCGGTCAATGCGTTCTCATGCTTCACCATCTGCAGATCATCAAAAGCCTCTTTCATATCCTGCCGGAGCTGCTGCTTCGACACACCGCATTTGTAAGCATAGATAGCAAGGCACATCAAAAAGAAATACCGATGCCCGCCCTTTATCTCTCCGATCTGCCGCAGCCACCAATGGTAGAGCGCATACGGATCATCACCATGCACCTTTCCGGCAATATCCCACTTCTTGCGTCCTTTCTCGCCTCTCACAACAACACGCTCATACCACTCCGGATATGCCTCCCTCGCCTCAGCTCGTGTCATTTTGGATGGGCTGAAAGGCTTATTGACATCCACCCTGTTTTCTGGCTTTGCGTAGGCGTTCAGATAATCCAGCGTTACCCGTTCTCCGGTACGGAAAGCGACCAGCTCCGTCCCATGCTTGTCATTGATGCTGCCCACCATGCGGAAGCTCTGATTGATGGATTGATACTGGATCGCCTTGACCTGCGAAGTGCTGCCATACTCCCATAGCCGGAAAGTGAGGTCATATTTCAGACTTTTAAGCTGAATTTTTATATTCGGGTATAGGTCAATCGGCTGCTGGAAAACATAGTAGATATGCAGCCCTGTCCCCGACAGAACAAGGAAAGTCGGCATCGGCAACCGGCGCACTCGCTCCGGATCGCCGCCAAAGCGCAGAAAGAGGTTGCGCAGCTCGGCAAGACCTACGCCATCCAGATCGAAGATCAGAGCATACATCCGCTGGGCGTTCTCCAGCCTGTTCTCCTTTCTGCGATATGCAAGACCGCTGCACAAAGTAAGGCTGTTCCCCTCGACAAACTCCATGTAATCCTGTTCCCATGTGTCGTTATACATCTTCCTGCGCCGGAGCTTCTTATCCTCGCTCTGTTCGTCCCGATACAGATACACAGCGTTCGGATGGGAAAAATCCGTGTGCCGTTCTCCGGAGTTCTCATTGTCCGGAAACAGCTCTTTATAAAACTCATAGCCTCCGACCTCCGGATATTGTGCGCTCAAATACTCGTAGCAGCCTCGATAATTCTCGGTCATATTACCACCTCACAAAAGAAAAAGTACCAAAAAGAAAATCCGCTGCGGCGGGGATCGCCTGCGGGCGGGAAGGGGGAAAAGGGGGAGCAAAAGAGCGGCGGCTACGCCGCCTTAAAGAGAAAGTCACCTCCCCCTTTTCCCCCTCGCTGCGGGGCATTGAAAGTGCCGCCACTATGGAAAACCCGATGGGTTTACCACAGTGGCTTGGAAAACCTCTAACGAGGTTTACCACACTTCCAACACCCCTCCGCTCACCCCCCTTTTCCCCTCCGACTTTCTCCCTTTCAGAGAGAAAAAATATAGGTTGGGAGTACCCTTACAGGGGGCTTAGATTATCAATACAGCAATTCCCTATTTTCAGTTGTTATTATAGCCTGTCCGAAAGAGATTTTCAAGCCCTCCGGACAGGCTTCTTTTACAGCTCCATGCCGCCCATTCCTCGCTGGTGCTGCTGTTGCTCCTGCTGCTGTCCAATCTCCGGATCGGGCAGCAGCTCCCTCGCCTTTTCAAGCAGAGGACGCAGACGCTCCGGCAAGTGTTCTTCCAAGAAGTCCAGCATCCGACCGATGCCGTCCGTCAGACGCTCGGTGAAGCTGCGTTCCTCCTGCAGCTCGGATTGCAGATAATAGTTTTCATCGCGCAGCCTCCGGTTTTCCTGTTCAAGCCTCTGCTGCCGCTGCGCTTCTTCCAGCCGCTTCTTCATGGACGGCACCTGTGACCGCAGACGGGTGTTTTCCTCCGTCAGCTCCTGTACCTTGTGCCGATCCGTCACGCTGCGCAGTGCCATTTTCTTTAGCTGCTCGACCTGATCCACCGTCACGCCCTTTACTGCCCCTGTGAGCGTCTTTTCCGGCTGAATATCATGCAGGGGTGCATTTACCCTGTCAGCCTCCTTTAAGAGCCGCACAGTGCCTTTCAGAGCGTCCCGCTGCCGTTCCAGCTCAGCAACCTCCCGCTCTACTGCCGCTGTCTGCTGCTGCACCGCTTCCAGCCTCGCAGCCGCTTCCTTGAACTGCGGCAAGTCCATGTGCGGTCTGTTCGTGCCGAGAGAGATAATTTCAAAATCGTGCCGCTGGGCGATCTCCGTCAGAGCTTCTTTCTCCCGTTCCATCCACGCCGCCCATTCGGTCTGCTTTCTGCCGACACCGACAAACCCCTGCTGCTTCAATGCCTGTTTCATAGATACCCTTGTAGAAAGTCCTCTTGACTGCTCCGTTGCCACAGGGATAAAATCGACATGGAGATGGGGCGTTGCCTCGTCCATGTGCAGCACCATATTGAACACCCGCAGATGGGGGTTGCGTTCTGCAAAAGACTCCGCAAAATCTTTCAGAGCTGCCGCCGCCCGTTCTCCGTCCGGCGTACCGCACCCACAGTCGCTCATGTTGCCGATCTGGAAGATCGCTTCATGGAACAGCTTTTCCTGTTTACTCTGCCGGATATGCTCATAGTAGTCCGGTATCTTATCTCTCGTTTTGGTTTTCTTTGCGTTGTAGGCTGCGAGAGCTTCATCAAAGACCATATGATAGACCTGCTTCAGATCCTCGTTGCAGAAAACAATGTTCTGCTCCGTCCGGCTCCGGTCTACATTCGCCGCTGAGAAGCTGCGGTTGTTGTGCCGGATGCTCCCTGCACCTGTCATACCCGAAATCGTAACTCCCATAAAATCGCCCCCTTTCCGCTTATTCTTCCGTCCTCTATTTTATCATAAATTTCCGCTAAAAACAACCTCTTTGTTACTTTCTGGTGAGAAAGTAACGCAAAAGCACTTTCACACCGCCACCCCATCGGTGCAGCGGTGTGAAAGTGCTTTGCGCCCCTAAAGGGGAGGGGTTGCCGGAGCTGCTTCACTGCCGGCTCGTGCCTGCTGCTCTGCCAGCTCCGGAGGGGCGCTGCCCCTGCCGTCTGCGGACGGCTCCCCGACCTTCATCCCACCGATAAACTGGAATATTCCATTGCAAAAATAAACTGATAGAATTTACTTTATGCCCCTTTGCCTTGTGATTTCGTACATCAGAATTGAAGCAGCACAGCTTACATTGAACGAAGATGCGTATGATTTTTCTGACATTGGAATAGTACAAAGCAGGTCGCAATATTCTTTATATGCTTTGTTCAGTCCCATAGTTTCATTGCCCATCATTAGCATTAGAGGAACTGTAAGGTCAGCTGAATAAATCGGATTTTGCTTGTGTGCGGTAGTTCCGACAGTAAGAAAATTC
>JAGBMA010000168.1 GCA_017635095.1 Ruminiclostridium sp.
CTCTCGCCGAGCCCGAGCCCGCGCCAACCGGCGGCAAACTGACACTGGAGCAGATCGAGGCTATGCTTGCGGGCAACTCGGCTCCCGCAGAGCCGGAAGCGCCTGCTGAACCCGAGCCCGAACCGGAGCCTGCTCCCGCGTCCACCGGCGGAAAGCTGACACAGGAACAGATCGAAGCTATGCTTGCGGGAAATTTGGCTCCCGCAGAGCCGGAAAAACCGGCTGAACCCGAACCGGAGCCTGCAACTCCCGCGCCAACCGGCGGCAAGCTGACACAGGAACAGATCGAGGCTATGCTTGCGGGCACCTCGGCTCCCGCAGAGCCGGAAGCGCCTGCTGAACCCGAGACGGCGCCGGAGCCCACCGGCAGCAAGCTTACGCAAGAACAGATAGAAGCTATGCTTGCAGGAAATTCAGCTCCCGCAGAGTCGGAAGCGCCTGCCGAACCCGAGCCTGAGCCCGAAGCTCCCGCACCTACAGGCGGAATGCTGACACAGGAACAGATCGAAGCTATGCTTGCAGGAAATTCAGCTCCCGCAGAACCGGAAAAACCTGCTGAACCCGAACCCGAGCCGGAGCCCGAAGCTCCCGCACCTACAGGCGAATCACTATCTCAGGCGCAGATCGAGGCCATGCTTGCAGACGAGGAAGATTCAGTAACAGATACTTCATCATCTTCCGGCGGAATGCTGACGCAGGAACAGATAGAAGCTATGCTTGCAGGCAATTCGGCTCCCGCAGAGCCGGAAGCACCTGCTGAACCCGAGCCCCCTGCTCCCGCAGCTAACGGCAGCTCACTCTCACAGGCGCAGATCGAGGCCATGCTTGCAGACGACATAGACACAGCAGCGGAACCCGAGCCATCTCCGGCAGAACCTGAGTACACCGCTGCAAACGACAAGGGTCTTTCACAGTCCGACATAGAAAGAATGCTTTCGGACGAACCGGAAGCGACTTCAGAAGATACGTCCGGAAACGAAGAGAACGATGCAGCAGAAACAGATGCCGCAGCCGAAGAAGGCGCGGGGCAGACAGATGCAGCGGAGAAAACGGACGGGTCGGAAAACACAGAGGCGAATTCCGGCAAAAAACCGGGGATCAAGGCTGTACTCGGCAAGCTCATAAACTTTGCGAAACTTGCAGCTCCCGTGGCCGCGGTCATTGCCGCCGGAGCGATAGGTTTCGGAGCGTGCCTGTTCATGAATACGGATATTATGAAATCCGAGGGTGAAAAATTCGCTATAAGATCCGCGAATGCATATAATTCAAGTCTTCCGCTCAACAGCGAACTTTACGTTTATAATGCATACTACCGCAAGAACACTTCTTTTGACGAGTGTATGCTTTATACCTTCACGGAGTATATGGGCGTAAAGAGCACAAAGATCTGCAGAGTGGTGATCGAACACAGCGAACCCGACACCATAAATCTCTACTACATAATCGACCCCGAAAGCAGCACATATCTTGAAATGAAGTCGAGCGACGATCCTAAGGAACGTATCCGTGCAAGCCTTCTCAAAAACTATTCCGACCAGATCGAAGCCGCAGACGCGGATATCCGCTCGGGATCCGAGGCATGGGAACGTATAGACTGCAGCAAGATAAACTCAAATATCACTTCCGAACAGGTCAAGTGATCTATAATCTTAAAAACAGTGCGGTAACAGCTATTGCCGCGCTGTTTTTGCGGTATTAGTGATAATTGCATAAAAAAACGATTTTAAGACACAATTATTGTGTAATAATGTTTTGCGCTAATCTTGCATTTTACCGACATTTGCGCTATAATATAATAGTTGTGGGCCGGCGGCGCTTTTTGTGTGCCGTTCACGTCCACCGGAGCAAGTAAATCAGGCTCGGAAAAGGAAAGGAAAATAGATTTGAAAAAGACAACTTTATGTGCAGGCATACTTACGGCAGTACTCTGCTTCTCGGCCTGCGGCAACAGCGTTCCCGCAAACACAGTAAATTCAAAGAGTGACCTTGAAGGCAAGTCAATAGGTACTCAGCTCGGTACCACCGGCTACATCTTCGCAGGCGATGTCAAGGACGCCACGGTTGAAGCATACAACAAGGGCGCAGATGCTATCCAGGCTCTCAAACAGGCTAAGATAGACGCTGTGCTGATAGATATGGAGACTGCAAAGGAGTTCGTGAATAAAAATCCCGATCTCCGCATTCTTGATGAACCTTTCGACGAGGAGGAATACTCCATTGCATACGCCAAGGGCAACGACGAGCTCGGTCAGAAGCTTGAGAACGCTCTCACGGAACTCAAGTCCGAGGGGGTTCTGGACGATATCGTATCTCACTGGATCGGCGACGGAGCGGATCACGTTCCCTACGCTTCCACAGCCGCAGACAAGCCGAACGGCACACTCACAATGGCTACAAACGCGGAATTTCCGCCTTACGAGAGCATGGAGGGCGGCAACATCGTCGGTATCGACGTTGACATGATGACCGCCGTATGCGACAAGCTCGGCATGGAACTCAAAGTAGAGAACATGGAATTCGACTCGATCATTACCGCCGTTACTTCCGGAAAAGCCGATGTCGGCGTTGCCGGAATGTCGGTCACGGAAGACAGACTCAAGAACGTAAACTTCACTCAGGGCTATGCGACATCTACACAGGCTATTGTGGTAAGAGCGTCATAAGACTGCACAGAATACCGGCGATCTGCCGGACCGGAGGTAAATTAATTGGACGCATTCATTCAGAAGCTGTATGATACATTCATATACGACGACAGGTGGAAGTACCTTACAAACGGACTCTGCACGACACTCATAATCACGGTATTTGCAGTCATTATAGGTATGCTGCTCGGGTTCCTTGTGGCTATCGTGCGCGCAACACACGATAGAACCGGCAAGCTCAGAGTCCTCAACTTCTTCGCAAAGATCTACCTTACCGTTATAAGAGGAACGCCGGTAATGGTACAGCTCCTCATAATCTACTACATAATCTTCGCTTCGGTGCGTGTGGACAAGACCTTCGTCGGTATCCTCGCGTTCGGCATAAACTCGGGCGCCTACGTTGCAGAGATCGTGCGCTCGGGTATAATGTCCATAGATCCCGGTCAGTTTGAGGCGGGTGCAAGTCTCGGTCTCAACTATCCCAAGACTATGCTTTATATCATCATGCCACAGGCGTTCAAGAACATACTCCCCGCTCTCGCAAACGAATGTATCGTGCTCCTGAAAGAGACTTCGGTAGCAGGTTACATCGCTCTCGAAGACCTCACCAAAGGCGGAGATATCATACGAAGCGTTACCTACGAGGCTTTCCTGCCGCTTATCGCAGTCGCCCTCATCTACCTTGTGATAGTTGTAGGACTGAGTTCGCTGGTCGGTAAACTTGAGAGGAGGCTGAAAAAGAGTGATAGAGGTTAAGGATCTCAGAAAGTCATTCGGCGACCTTGAAATACTCAAAGGCGTGAATACTACAATAGAACGCAACGAGAAGGTCGTTATCATAGGTCAGTCCGGCTCTGGAAAAAGTACGTTCCTGCGCTGTCTCAACCGTCTCGAAAAGCCTACCGGCGGCTCCATAGTATTCGAGGGCACAGACCTTACCACCGCGTCGGAAAAACAGCTCTACAAGGTGCGCGAAAAAATGGGAATGGTGTTCCAGCACTTCAACCTCTTCCCTCACCTTACTATCCGCGGGAACCTTACCCTCGCCCCGGTAAAACTCAGGCTCCTTTCAAAGGACGAGGCCAACGAGCGCGCGGAGAATATGCTCCGCAAGGTAGGGCTCTATGATAAGGCGGACAGCTACCCGAATATGCTCTCCGGCGGTCAGAAACAGCGTATAGCCATTGCCCGTGCTCTCGTTATGAACCCGGACGTTATGCTTTTCGACGAGCCTACTTCGGCGCTTGATCCGGAAATGGTCGGAGAGGTGCTCGAACTTATGAAGCAGCTCGCCGCGGAAGGCATGACCATGATCGTGGTCACACACGAAATGGGGTTTGCAAGAGAAGTCGCGTCACGGGTGCTGTTCATGGACGGCGGCGTTATCGCCGAGGAAAACGAACCGAATGAGTTTTTCAATGCCCCGAAAAACCCGCGTCTTCAGTCGTTCCTCTCAAAAGTGCTGTAACGGAGATATACATATATGTCACCTAAACTTCGCGGCAGCATAATGCTGCTCATAACGGCGATGATATGGGGACTCGCGTTTGTCGCACAGACGGACGGGATGAACTATGTCGGGCCGTTCACTTACAACGCGTGCAGGACCCTGCTTGGCGGAACAGTGCTTATCCCGGTGATCGCACTGCTCCGGCTTACGCAGAAAAAAAGCAATGACTCCGCACCGAAAGCGCCGGTAAAGACAACTGTCATCGGCGGTATCGTATGCGGGGTCGTATTTTTTATCGCAAGTTCGCTCCAGCAGTCCGGTCTCACCATGACCACCGCAGGCAAAGCCGGATTTATCACCGCTCTTTACATTGTCATAGTGCCTGTGTTTGGCTTCATTATCTACCACAAGACCTCGCTTAAAGTCTGGATATGCTGCATGATCGCGGTGGCGGGATTCTACCTTCTCTGCATCAACGAAGGTTTCAGCATTTCCTCCGGCGACCTTCTCGTTCTTGCCTGCGCATTCTTCTTCGCCCTGCATATAATAGTCATAGACAGGTTCAACGCGAAAAACACCGACGGACCGCTGATGTCCTGTGTCCAGTTCTTCACCGCAGGTATAATGATGCTGGTGTGTATGTTCATTTTCGAGAAGCCCGATATCGGCGCGATACTCGCCGCATGGCTCCCGATACTATACGGCGGCGTGATATCCTGCGGAGTCGCTTATACCCTCCAGATCCTCGGTCAGCGCCATACCGACCCGACTGTCGCTACCCTTCTCATGAGCCTCGAATCCGTGTTCGCAGCGTTGTCGGGCTGGCTTATACTCAACGAGAGCCTCAGTTTAAAGGAGCTTTCAGGCTGCGTTCTCGTATTCATAGCGGTTATCCTCGCACGGATAGATACACGGAAAAAGAAGTCATAAAAACGTATATGAAAAACTCCCCTCACATTAATGTGAGGGGAGTTTTTTGTTTTACGCCGATCAGTCAATCATGCCCTGACTACCGATACATTTACATTCTCAAAGTTCACAGGATAGTTCTTCGGGCTTATCGTCACGCCCTTGAGAACAAGGTCGTAATTTTTACCGTCAGCGCTCTTTACAGTGAACTTAGCGCCGTATGTCGGGAGCGTGAATGTCTTTGTTTCAAGATTGGAATAGATCGTGACAACATATTCATTCTGGTTTGTACGGTCAGTTCTGGAAACTGTATTGATGTACTCAAAGAGCTTCTCGAAACTTGTGTACTTTGTGGTCTCGCCGCCGAGTACAAGCCATACTGCATCGGGAACTTCCGCGCGTATCTCCCTGCCGTACGTTACTGCAGTAAGATCACCGTTGTTGGAATCCTTGTTCAATATGGATATCTTTGCGGAAATATCTGCAGCGGAGCCTGTATTCAAAATCTTTGTTCCGCTTGGGAGAGGTATTTCATTGCCGCCTGCGTCCTTCACTGTGATCTTTGCAGTATTAGCTGCGTTTGTCACAGTAAATGTCGGGAGCTTTATTCCGTCAGCTTCATCGTCAATAAGCACGATATTCGCGCCGTTCGCTTCGCTTCCGAGAGTCGTTACGGTCGCAGCGGACTTTTCGGGAAGAATGAGCTGTGCGTCTTCCCCGCTCGTCTCAAGCACATTTACTCCTGTCATGGTCACATTTACTTCAAGAGGAGCTTTAAGCGAAACTTTACCGAATGTGGTCACTCTGTCTGCCGTCACGGTTCCGTCAGCTGTTTCAAGGGTCGATGTTGCAGTTCCGGTAAGACTGCCTATCTTCATATCGTTGTTCCAAAGCACAAGCTTTCCGCCGGCATTTATTGAAGCGTTCACAGTTACGGACTCTGAAACTTTAACATTATTGAGCATCAGCGTCTTTGTCCCGTTGAAGGCGAAGGCTGTTACCTGCGCAGTTCCGTTTCTGTCGAGAGGAACAAGAACAACATTAGTGAGTGTGAACTCGTATCTCGGTGCAAGAGCAGTCAGGTTGTGAAGCGTGAGGGTATGTCCGCCGCCAACGATATTGAGAATAGCGTTGTTACCGAGATTTGTCGGAAGAACGAATGTCTGTGCGTCGATATCCTCGTTCATGGTTATCATATTTGAAGCACCCTGCTTTGCTGCCTTGAACGCAAGCTCGAAGTTAGGGAAGTTATCCGTGAAATTGTCATAAGAGAGAGTAAGTGCGTCTGAATACTCCGCCTTGAGGGTTGTGCCGTAGAGGTATGCTGTGAGCGGTTTGCCGTCTGTAAGCGAAGTTTCGTTTACGATCGTGATCTGAGAGCTGTTGAACTTAGCCTCGCCGCATCTCAGAGTGAAGAGTTGTGTTCCGCTCGGTAAAGCTATCGCACCACCGTCGGGTGTGCTCTTTACTGTGATCTCCGCGACAGCGCTGTCAGCTATGTTTGTCACATTGAGTGTCGGGAGCTTCATTCCTGCCGCCGCGTCGTCGATAAGTACGATCTTCGCGCCGTTTTCCGCAGTTCCGAGAGTCGTTATGGTCGCGGCTGACTTTTCGGGAAGAACGAGCTGTGCGTCTTCGCCGATCGTTTCAAGCACATTCACTCCGGACATATTTCCGGTAACTGTGAGGCGATGTTTGAGCTCGGCTTTTCCGAACGTTGTAACATTCTTCGCTTCTTCCGGTGCACCGTCAACAGTGAGTGTCGATGTCGCTGTTCCGGAAATATTACCGAAATTGATGTTATTGCCGTTAAGCTCGATCGTACCGCCTGCATTGATAGATGTATTTACTGTCGTAGCTGCATCTATAGTAGTAGATTCGATATAAAGGTACCTCGAAGCATTTATCGTAAGCGCAGGAACCTGTGCAGTTCCGTTTCTGTCGAGAGGAACAAGGTTGACATCCTGAATAATGAATCCGTACCTCGGTGCAAGAGTCGTGATGTTATGAAGTGTGAGCGTATGACCGCCATTTATCTCAAGAGAACCTGTCGCTCCGAGGTTTGTCGGGAGAACAAATGTCGGTGCGTCGATATCCTCGTTGAGAGTGATCTTGTTATCTACATTCTGCTTTACCGCTCTGAACGCAAGCTCGAAGTTCGGGTAATTATGTGTTGTGCTAACATTTTCATCAACCACTGTCTTTAGCGTGAGCATATCCGCGTACTCTGCACGGACGTCTGTGCCATATACGAACGGCGTGAGCGGCTTTGCAGTATCATCATTGTTCGTTGTCTTATTCCTGATACTGAACAGATCCGCGATGTCCGCATTGCTTACATTATATCTGAATATCGAAGTGCCGCTTGCGATCTCGCTTAATTCAATGCCCTCATAGATCGCTATTGTCACGCGCTCTGTGCCGATATCGCCGGTCGCATGAGCCGCCTTGCCTATCGTGAGAGCGGAGATCTTGGAATTGCCCCTTGCGTCAACGCCCTTTTCGAGGTGGATCTCGGAGCCGGTAAGAACAGTCGTGAAGTTCGCTGTAGCAGCAATATCTTTCAGAACTACGTTTCCTGCAAGTTCGGCAGCGGTGATGTTCTTGTTTATAACAAGTTCTGCATCTATTCCCGTGTTCACGTTCTTGAACGAAGTCACGGAATCCGCTTCCGAAGTTCCGGTCACATAAAGCGTATTTCTGCCTGTAACAGTACCGAATCCGATAAGTCCGGAGATCTCGGTATCTGTGCCGTTTGCTGTGACATTGGGCTTTACGTTCTCAGCTTTAATATTCCTGAACATCATATTCTTGCTGCCGGTAATGTTGAGGCTCCTGCCCTTTATATCAAGCGTTATGTCCTTGATAGTGAACGGGCTTGCCGCACTTATGGAAGTAACGCCTGTGCCGAGGGTAAGGGTCTTATTGTTACCGTCAAGTATGAACTCAGTTGTATAGCTTGTCGGTAATGCAAACGCGTCTGCCGTGCAGTTTTCATTGAGCGTTACGGTATAGCTGTGCTCCGTTCTGCTTCTTACTTCGCCGGAAATGTAGCTGAACATCTTCACAAAGCTCGGGTAATATTCAGCATTTCCGTCTGTGGTAAGTTTTATAGCGTCCGAGTACTCCGCCTTGACGTTTGAACCGTAGCAGTACGCAGTGAGAGGCTTTGCATTCAATTCGTCGAGCGTCGTCTTGTTCACTATCGTGATTTTTGTGCCGTCAAACTTCGCTTCGCCGCCGTTGAACGTGAATATCGGTGTGCCGGACTTGAGAGCAATCTCATTATGACCCGTACTGTCTCTTACAGCGATCTTCGCGTTCGTGACGATGTTCGTTACCGTGAGCTTCGCGATCTTTATGCCTTCCGCCGCATCGTCTATAAACATGATATTTGCAGACCGGTAATTATCGTATTGCGCGTCCGGTATGGTATTTACCGCATTGTCTGCAATACCGAGGTTGGTTATTGTAGCGGCAGCCGTATCTTTTAATACCAACTCTCCGCTTTCCTTAGTTCCGAGGTAGGTAACGCCCGCCATGCTCGTTGAAACAACTAAATTGCTATCGATCTGCACCACGCCGAATGTCGTTATTCTTTCGGTGGTATGCGCGCCTGATACAATAAGAGTAGATGTTGCTGTACCTGACAGATTAACGAAATTCACACTATTGTCTTCAAGCAAAAGTTCAGATTTCGCACCTACAGACACGCTTATATCCGCACTGCAGTTTACTCTGGTAAGTTGAACGCTGCTGCTTCCGCTTATCGTGAACGCCGTAACATTCGGTTTGCCGTTTCTGTCGTTAATGACAAGATTCAAGTCAACGAACATGAGAGTGTATCTTGGACTGAGGCTCGTTATGCCGTTGAGCATGAGCTTATTACCCTTTCCGTTGATCTCAAGAGATCCGCCTGTTCCAAGGTTCGTCGGAAGTGTGAACTTACCGTAAGGAACATCTATGTCCTCATTGATATAAATAGTGTTATGCGTACCGGACTGTACCGCTGCAAAGGCTTTCTCAAAGTTCGGATAATTCTGATTGAAGCCGTCATCTGTTGTGAGAGTAAGTGCCGTTGAATACTCCGCCTTGAGGGCTGTACCATAGAGGTACGCTGTAAGCGGCTTGCCATCTGTGAGAGAAGTCTGGTTCACGATGTTGATGAGTGAGCTTACGTTTTCATCTGTGAACTTCTTCTCGCCGCAGCTCAGAGTAAAGATCTGAGTGCCGCTCGGTAAAGCTATCGCATCACCGTCAGGTGTGCTCTTTACTGTGATCTTTGCGGTACTATCTGCTGCTATGTTCGTAACGTTTAACGTCGGAAGCTTTATTCCGGTCGCCGCGTCGTCGATAAGCACGATATCTGCACCATAAGGCGCATCACCGAGCGTCGTGACAGTCGCAGAGGACTTTTCGGGAAGAATGAAGGAACCGCTGTCGGAAGTGAAAAGCTCGTTTACTCTGGACATCGTTCCGGTGACTGTGAAAGGGAATTTCAACCAAACCATATTGAATGTTGAAACATTCTTAGCTTCTTCCGAAACTCCATCAATCGAAAGCAATGATGTTGCGGTTCCGGTAAGATTACCGAACTCACAGCTGTTATTAAGGAGCCAGAGAACTCCGCCCGCGCCGACGGTAACATTTACCACCGTGGGAGAGCTGCAAACAACACGAATAAGATTAACACTCTTTGTGCCGTTTACTGCAAACGTCGTTACCTGTGCATTTCCGCTCCTGTCGAGTGGAACGATAGTCATATCGTTGAAGGAAAAATCGTATCTCGGAGCAAGGGCTGTAATGTTGTGGAGCGTCAGCTTATTACCGCCGCCGTTGATATCAAGAGAACCTGTCGCTCCGAGGTTTGTCGGGAGAACAAATGTCGGTGCGTCGATATCCTCGTTGAGAGTGATCTTGTTATCTACATTCTGCTTTACCGCTTTGAAAGCAAGCTCAAAGTTCGGGTAATTCTGTTCTGTAATGACATTATTATCAACTGATGTTTTTAGTGTAAGCGCATTTGCACTCTGAAGCTTGACGTCTCTGCTGTAGAGATAAGCATAAAGCTCGTCGTTTCCGGCTACCTTTATAAGACCGCTGTAGTTGTTGGGATAGAATACCGTGTCGCTGCAGGTCATCGTGAAGATCTTTGTGCCTGCGGGCAATACAAGCGGTGAATCATCGGATAATTTCCATACGGCGATATTGACCTGATTATCAATATAGGTAGCTGTGAGGGTCGGGAGCTTTGTGATATTGCCGTTATCGTCTGTCTCGGCGATAAGGTCGATGTACGCGTTCTCCGAGGCACTGCCGAGGGTGGTTATGGTCGCGGACGATGTTGTCTCAAGAATGAGCTTGTTATCGGATATATCCGACGAGAGCCTTACAACACCGCTTATTGTTCCGGTGACAGTGAGAGGAGCTCTGAGCAGGATTGCGCTGAATGTTCTTACACTCGCCGCTGTCACCTCTGCACTCTCGACTTTAAGTACCGATGTTGCAGTTCCGGTAAGTGTACCGAACCTACAGGTGTTGTCGGAGAGACAAAGTTCTCCGCCCGCGCCGACGGTAACATTTACCACCGTGGGATTGCTGCATACAACCTTGTCAAGTGTAACACCCTTCGTGCCGTTTATTGCAAAAGCCGTTACCTGTGCGCTTCCGGTTCTGTCGAGCGGAACAAGAGTTATGTTGCTGAATGAGAGATGGTATTTCGGGACAAGGTTGGTGATGTTGTGGAGTGTAAGGGTGTGGTCACCGCCATTGATCTCAAGCGAACCTGTCGTTCCGAGATTTGTCGGGAGAACGAATGTCTGAGCGTCGATATCATCGTTGAGGGTTATTGTGTTCTGAGCATTCTGCTTTACAGCCTTGAATGCAAGATCAAGGTTCGGGTAGTTCTGCTCCGAACCGCCGTCAGCGGAGAATGAAATAGTACCTGCATATTCTACGCGTACTTCTCTGCCGCTGCTGTAATAATAGAATGCGTTGAGGACATTACCGTCTGTGTTCTTGTTGGTGATCTTGATATGACTGCTGTAACCTTCGCCGTAGAAAGTCGTCTCCGGGCAGGTCATATTGAAGATCTTTGTGCTGTCCGGTAATGCAATAACAGTACCGTTACTGTCTTTGATAGTTATTGTTGTATCGGGCTTTTCTTCGGAATAGAAGTTCACATAATTTGAAGTGAGCTTCGGGAGCTTTATGCCGTCTGTCGTGTCTGCAAGAATAGTGATATCTGCGCCCGCAAGAGCGTTTACCGAGACATCGGCGCTGTTTTCGATCACAATTTTATCGCAAAGCTGATCGACTGAGGAAACTTTGCCCTTTATTACAACAACGCCTTCCGTTTCTGTGCTGACTCCGCCGATATTGGTGATGTTGTTGACAGTGAGAGGCGAATGAGCCTGGAACCAGCCGTTCCTGTTGTAGCCGGTGATGCTGTCAATAACGAAGCCGATACTGCCGAGACCGAGGTAGGAATCAACGCTTCCTACCGAGAAGCCGACCTTTGTGTTTGCATTTTCATCGGCGAGCTGGAGATCAAACGCGGTGAGTTTCTTCGTAGATGAGATCGAGATGCTTGCAACAGGATTGTTGTACCTGCCGAGACTTCTGAGCTTAACGTTGGCGAGCTGGAAGTTCACGACGGCGTTTATAGTATTGCCGCCGTTGAGGTCTAAAACGAAAGTCTCTTCAGGACCGCTGTCACCATACGGGCTCAATATCTCAAGCGAGCCGCTTCCAAGATTTCTCGGTAAGTTAGCCGTATTGAGAACAGTGTCTGCTTTCAGTATGATGCTGTTATTGCAGTCCTTCTGTACGTCCTTGAGAGCAAGGTCAATATTCGGATAAGAACGCCAGAACTTCAGTTCACTTTCGCCGGGCTCCGATACGCAAAGCTCGATCTTACCGGAGATCTCCGCGCGGATATCTGTACCGTAGAGGAATGCGTCAAGATCCTTCGTATCAGGTGTTTTGTTGTAGATCTGGACCTTATCTGTGAAGTTGACTGATGCATTTGATGCCTTGAACAGGTTTGTTCCGGACGGGAGCGCTATGGGCTCATAATCGTCATCTGCATCTACGACAGCTACCGCAAGTTTCTTGCCGTCAGCTATGTCCTTTACGGTAAGGCTTGAAATGGTATAAACTCCGTTGTTTTCAGATGCACGGAGATATGCAACAGAGTCACCTGTGATATTTTCGACAGTTGCCTTTGAGGTCGTCTTATCGAGGTTTACATTACCGGAGAAATTTTTGATGCCGGACATATTTCCGACAACTCTGAGGTTTCCGGAACCTTCGACTGTGACATTGCGGAACGTCGTAAGATTATTGAGGGTCGCGCCGGTCGTGAAAAAGTCTATTGTGTTTTTACCGGTCACGTTGTTTATATTGGTATAGATATTACCGAGTCTGACAAACGCGCCCGCGATCGAACAGTTATTGGTGATATTGAATGCGGTATTGCCTTCGATCTTGACATTTTCAAGACCGATATTGCCGGTTCCCGTAAGGGTCACAGCAGAGATCTCTGTGCCGGCTGCATTTTCAAATGCAAGTCGTATGTTCTTGAAATAGATGTTGCAGGGAGCAGAGAGGCTTGTAAAGCTGCCCTTGAATGTAACGGTGTAGTTATTCTCAACATCATCGTTGCACTGGAGCATTACGATTCCGCCCAGCGACGACATCTTCGAGATATCGAACTTCTTCGTTACAAGGTCAGTGCCAATAGTGAGGTAGTTGTCGCATCCGGGAACGATATTGTCAAGAGCAGCTTCCAGATTCGGATAGGGAGCGTTGGATACATCCTCACCGTTCTTTCTGACTGTGAGCCATATCGCGTCCGCATATTCCGCGCGTATCTCCGTTCCGTACTTGAACGCTGTGAGATCATTGCCAGAGTCATCTGCCGTTGTTTTGTTCTTTATGTCGATCTTATCGGATCTGAAGCTTCCGGCCGCCGTTGTGCTTAAGAGCTTCGTTCCGGAAGGTACAGCTATTCTTTCGTCTTCCGCATCTATAACTTCAATTTCAAACCAGCTGTCATCACCGGTGGGCAGATTATCGACGGTAAGCGAAGCAATGCTGAGTACACCATTGTTCTCGGCTGCACGGAGCTTTATGCTTGCATAAACGTCTATACTCCTTGCAGAAACGGAAGTTGTGATCCTGTCAAGAATTATACTTCCATTGAGGTTAGTTATCTGGGAGATCGAACCTATGACACTGAGATTTCCTTTCCAGGTACCTACATACGTTACGTTGGAAATGGTATTAACACTAACGGTTTCTGTTTCTTCTGCCACTTCAACGATAAACTTTGTATTTGCCGCACCGCTTATTGCATTATAATTATTGGGATAGCCGGCTGTAACAGTCTTGCCCGCGGCGATCCTGATATCAGGGCCGCTCTGGGACGCAGAGACTGCAAGAACACTTCCTTTGATATTAAAGTCCGCATTTGCATTTATCGTGTTGACATAAAGTATAACGCCTTCCTTTGTCTCAAAAGAAACGGAGTTTGCTTTTGCGGGTATCGTCAGAGTTGAGTACGATGAATCTTGATTTAAGGTGATATAGTAATCCCCGGATTCTGTTATATCATTAAGGGCATCCTGAATACTGAGGTAGTTCTCACCGTCCATCACTACGGGCGGATTTTCGGGATCAACAATAACCTTAACGTCGAGCGTTGCAGTCTTTCCGCCGTATGAGAGCGTCAATGTCTGATCTCCGAGCTTTACGGAATTATATCCGGAGACTGTGAGAGCGCCATTGGAAAGCTCCTCAGCCATATCAAACTCTTCCGACTCGCCGTTATCATGATAAGCAACAAACTTACCTCCGCTGAGGTCGAAGTCATTTCCATACACGAATTGTGTATTTGTGGGGGATACACTTATTTCAATTCTCACCACATCATTAGTTGGATTAACTGTGTCGAGTGTACATGAAGGAAGTGTTGTATAGCTCCAATGATCCTTGTAAGCGTGTGCTTTAGGGTTATAATTGTCGTTCGCAAGGAAAGTAGCATAGCTCTTGTTGACCCATCTGTCATCATAATAAGTCGAACCGCGGTCATCATCATACCATGTAAGATCAAGCTCGTAATAATTATTATACAGATTAACTATATTCCATGCATGACCGTCGCTATTGACATAGAAAGCGTCAATTCCTGCTGCGTTGCAGAAGTACGCGGTCATCATAGCATATCCGGCACATACGGTAAGGTGGTCAGTGTTAAGAACACTGCTTATAAGGCTTTGATCGAATGTAAGACGAGCCTTCGCAGCAGAATCGGTCTGGGAATCATTATTCGCCCAATCATCGTATGTAATATAGTCAGCAACAAGATCTATGATCTTTAATTCTCTCTGAAGCTGACCGCCCGCCGCATTTATCTGCGGCATCCATGAATTTGTAAGACTGTCAAGAGCGGATTGAGCCGACTGTCTCTGCGCAGCCTTGCTGAAATCATGTCCGTCAACGGTATAGAAATAAATAGAAACCTGTCTGTTGCCGCTTCCATCAGTTCCCGTACCAATAGTATTTGAAAGGAAATAATACTGCGGATTCGAGAACCTGAAAAATTCGACTATAGCTCTTGCTCGTGTAAAGTCCATAGAACCTATCGGAGCATATCCAATAAGCATTGCGCTGCCGCCGCTGGTGAAATTAACTTGAGTGTCATAATCATCATTGCAAACAAGAACAGCCTCACAGTCTTGCCTAAGCTGATCATAGATTGCTTTATCCGCAGCTGTCATCTTGCTGTAAAGATAGTTCGACGAAAAAGTATAAGAACTACCCCTGTCAACATTTGAATAAGTACGCTGACTGAGTTCCTCTTTTGCTTTCTCAAATTCTTCGGTCGGTACTTCGACTATGATACTGTCTAGCACGTCATTGAACGGATAGAGCTTATTGACTTTATCAAGATAATCCGGGCTTGAAGTCAATTCAACAATATCGAAAATAGAAACAGGCTCCTGTTCTTTATCTTCGCCCTCTTCGTCTTTGCCCTCTTCGTCCTCCTCCGATTCTTCCGCCGGCTCTGTGGTATCGTCATCGGCATCATCATTGTCCGTTTCGGGCGTTTCCGTATTCTCAGACAGTGTCCCGGACGTGTCATCGTCATCAGGCGTGTCTGATGTATCGCCGGTGTCCGAAGTACCGGACGCGGTGTCACTGTCCGGAGCCGTGCTTTCAGTGTCAGAGGTCTCTTCACCCTCAGGCGAAGTTTCCATAACGGTGGTCTCCTCCGTCAGATCCGAAGCAGCCGATGTGACTGCCGCATCGGGAAGGTCTGCCGAATAAGCGGCAGTTGCAGGCTGTGTCATTACCATAACAGCAGCTAGGAATCCCGATATTACTCTCCTGAATTGTTTCATATTAGTACTCCTTTCGGTCATGATGTACATAAATATACAAGTTAATTATACCATATACAGAGCCGAATTGCAACAATTTTTCTTGAAAAAGTCGGATAAATTTTGTTCACATTTAACAATCCGTATGAAAAACTCCGGCAAGTCCTTACCTGCCGGAGTTTTTTACCTGTTCTTTTTTATCATACAAGCTGTATGCCGCCCGCGTTCCTTATGCGGAGTTTATGACAGCTTCCCTCGCCGAACAGCGCGTCCATGCTGCTCCGGTACTTATCCGCAAGCTCGTTGGGCACGAATGCCTGTATCGTTCCTGCAAAACCGCCGCCATGAACGCGGTATGCACCTGCGCCGTGAAGCGTTCTTTCGCTTACTGCAAGAGCAAGGGTTATGCCCTGAGAGAAAGGATCCTTTGTGGAATAGAGGTTCTGGAGCCACATAGCCGAGGATCTTCCGGACTTCCTGACGATATCGAGGAAATGGGCTATCGCGCCGCTTTCTATGGCTTTTGCAGCTATCGCAGCCCGCTTGTTCTCGGCGAAGAAGTGGTCGGCTCTGAGAAGAGCACGGTCGCTGCAGGTCTTGCGGAGTTCGGGAAGCTTATCAAAGAACTCGTTCTCATCGCAGGCGCGCAGATACTCTTTGCCGAGCTGTTTCGCAACGCTGAACATCTCGGAGGGGACTGCGGAATAGTCGTCCGAGAGATCGGCGTGGCTGCCCTTCGTATCGGTGATGAACAGGGTATAGCCATATCTGTCGAGGTCGCATTCCGCTGCAGTTACCTTCGGCGCGGAAGTATCCTCGAAATCCATGAACACCGCGCTTCCCACGGAGCATACAGTCTGATCCATAAGCCCGCTCTTCTTGCCGAAATACTCGTTCTCGGCATACTGTCCCATTTTCGCTATCTCTATCGCTCCTGCCTTACCGCCGTTGTAATAGCAGTCTGTCATAGTTCCGATAAGCACCTCGAAAGCTGCGGAAGAAGAAAGACCGCTGCCGCTCAGAACGTTTGAAGTGGTGTATGCGTCAAATCCGCCTGTTTTCAGTCCGCGTTTTACAAAACCTGCAGCAACACCGCGTATGAGTGCAGCGGAACTGCCGCTTTCTTCCGGTACCGGCGCAGTGTCGGCAATATCCACAGTGTCCTGATCGTGACCCTCGGATTTTATCCGGATAACGGTGCTGTCATTGAACGAGACTATGCCGATGACATCAAGATCCACTGCCGCGGCAAGCACGCAGCCATGCTGATGATCGGTATGGTTGCCGCATATCTCGGTGCGTCCGGGCGCGGAGAAAAGATGCACTTCCCCGCTTTCCGGGAATGAAGCTGCAAACCCGTCACAGGCTGCGGAATAACGCGCACGCTGGATATCGAGGGCATCTTCTCCGTAGAGTCCGGTAAGCTTGCCGTCAAGTTCTCCGGCATTGATCTTTGCCTTTAATTCACTGATATTCATAATGTTCTCCTTTCAAACGAACATGAACGATCTGAAATCGAAGTCGCACCCCGGCAGGAACACGAACGACACCTTTACCCTGCCGGAAATGCCGGTTATCGGGAACTCACGCGGGACATATCCCTCCGAGCCCGCAAATTCACACACAAAGCGCCCGCCGTGCTCTCCGTCAAGGATCACCTGTATGCTGTTCACGGCAAGCCTTGTCCTGCCGGTGATTATGATCTTATCCGGTTTATGGGCAGTAAAATCGAACTCGCCGAAACCGAGTATAACATTGTTGCCTATGCCGGTGACCGCGTCCTGCTCAACGGTGTATTTGTCCCCGTAGATGCTCTCACGGCTCACGGCAGATATCTCGGACGTTTCTTTATACCGCTTCTCAAACAGAAATCCTTTTATATCCGCCTTGACATCTGCCGCAGCGCTTATTGTATGCACGCCGCGAAGGGTTTTCGTGAGTCTGTAGGTTTCCGCCTGATATTCGAGCCACTTTGAGGGTCTGCAGTATCCGAAGTCTCCGATAAGCTCACCCTTTTCCGGCGTTCCGTCGTAAAGCCGAATCCTTATCTCATCTTCGTGCTCCGTGAATACCGGTATCGTCACAGTATCCGTGCCGACATCACCGAAGTCGATGTTCTCGATACCGAACCAGCCTCCACCGATGCCTGTTCTCATACCGTGGTCTATGCCGTTTTTGACATCTCCGCCGGTCAGACTGCACAATCCGCTTTCTATGAGGCTGTAAGGGTCGTGGAAAGCGCTCCCGAGCCCCTCGCCCGTAAGCTTCACCGCCGACATAAGCTTCACACGGTCTGTGCCGTTCCTGCACAGAGCACGCAGGTAGAATTCGCCGTCGCTTATGCATTCCACAGTCACTCCGCTGCTGTCGGCATCGGTTATCTTCGCAAGTTTCGTGTCTATACCGTTAGCGCTCGTAAGGCGGTAGGTAATGTCGCGGTAAGAAGCGTTTGACGGGTGAAGCTCTAAGCTGAACCGCATAGTTCTCCGCTCCGGAGTGAATGTCCGGCTCTCGCTTATAAGCTCGATCTTTCGCACGGGGATGTCGTCTGTGATAAACGAGCCGCTGTTCTCCTCGATGCAGCTCACGCCCTCCGGCACCTCGGCGGGAACTGCTTTAAGCGTTAATTCCTCGCCTTTCGCGGACGGTGATGATATGCTCACATTAATATCTCCCGGCTTGTCCTTTGCTGCAATTATCGCCAGCAGCTTTCCGGAGAAAAGTCTGCGGGATATGCCCTTGTACTGCTCGAAGTCCTGCGAGTCACCGTTGTCGAGACCTATCAGCCTGCCCGCGCCGGTAACTTCCACATTCACGCGGTCGGAGGCGTTCGCCACAAACTCGTTGTCCTCGTCATACGCGGAGATCTCCACGAATATCAGGTCGCGCCCGTCGGCTCTCAGCTCCTCCTTGTCCGGAATACCTATTATATGGTGAGTGTCACTGAAACTGTGCCGGTAGTCACGGGCGCGTTCGGTGCCGCTCTCATTGTAGCCTCTCGCAAGAAGCCACCCCTTCTCATAAGGCAGTTTTACGTCCATAAGCAGCTCTTTGCCGTTTCTTCGGTCAAATTCCTGCTCCTTTATAAGCTTTTCGTTAAGGTACAGCTCGATTTTCGGGAGATTGGAGGCAACGCGCACATCTACCACTTCGCCCTCGCTGAAATCCCAGTGCGGGAAGATATGCACAAACGGCTCTGTGCAGCTATCCGTCCACGCGCCCCGGAACACATACGCGCCGTCCTTCTCGAAACCGGCAGTGTCGAACTGGCCGAAGAAGCTGTTTTTGCTGTCGTAGGGGGTAGGCTCGCCGATGTAATCAAAGCCTGTCCAGATAAACTGACCGGCGCAGTATTCCGCGTCACGGTCGGGTATTATGCAGGCTTCCCAGCTTTTCGCCGCCCATATGGGCGACCCGTTTCCGAGCGCCGAGCACTGGCCGTCGTCGTTGCCGAGGTCGGACTGTTCAAGCGGGAAATGATAGATGCCGCGGCTTGTGACTACCGAGGAAGTCTCGCTTCCGTAAATGCAGCGGTCGGGGTATTTTTCGTGGTCTTTTTTGTAAAGCTCTTCGGCATAGTTGTAGCCTGCGATCTTCAGTATATCCGCGCATTTCTGACCGTTCTCCGTGCGCATCTGGTTTGAGCCGATCGTCACATAGCCGTTGCGGCGCGGATCGTGGAGACGCACGAGCCTCTTCATAAGTGTTGTAAGCTCCTGACCATGTTCATCGGCTCCGGTATCGGGGATCTCGTTGCCGATGCTCCATGCGAAAACACAGGGGTGAGAACGGTCACGGCGTACCCATGACGCTATATCACGCTCCCGCCATTCTTTCGCGAAACGGACATAATCGTACTCTGTCTTAGGTATCTCCCACACGTCCGTAAATTCCGAGAGGACAAGGAATCCCATTTCGTCCGCAAGCTCGAACAGCTCGACGGCAGCGGGGTTGTGGGAGGTGCGTATCGCGTTCACTCCCATTGTGCGCAGCTTTTTGAGCTTTCGGCGCAAAGCGTTTTTGTTCATTGCAGCTCCGAGCGCTCCGAGGTCGTGATGCTCGCAGACGCCGTGTATCTTCACCTGTCTGCCGTTGAGGAAGAATCCGCTGTTCTCGGTAAAAAGTATGTCACGGAATCCGAATTTCGTGATCTGCGAATCTATCACCTCGCCGTCCTTTTTCAGCTCGGTAAGGCATTCATACAGCTTCGGACAGTCAATGTCCCACCTCAGCGCCCCGTCAACGGTCAGCGTCTGCGTATTGACCGCATATTTACAGCCTTCCCTTGCAAGCGGTGCAAGAAGGCTGCTGTCGGCTGCTGTGAGCGGGCTTTCGGTCTCCGCAAGCACTTTCCCGTCTTCAAGAACGGCAGTGCGTACAGCAAGCCCATCAACCGTGACATCTCCGGGACGCTCCGTTTCGATGGTCACTGTCACGTTCCTGTCGGCGGAAATGTAAACTCCGTCCGGCATAATGTGGATATCCGGATACCGGCAGAGCAATACATTGCGGTAAATACCGGCGCCGGAATACCAGCGGGAATTGGGAGCGCGGTGATCTACGCGCACAGCGATAACATTCTCTCCCTCATGCAGACAGTCCGTGATGTCCGCGTCAAAGGTGGTGTAGCCGTTCTTCCACTCGAAAGCCTGCACGCCGTTCACATACACGCGGCTGTCCATATAAACGCCCTCAAAGCGGAGCGCTGTGCGCAGCCCGTCGTTCTTATGCACATATGTTCTTCTGTACCAGCCCGTAGATGTCTTATACAGATCCTTCGTGTCATATATGAGCCAGTCGTGCGGGAGATCGACCCGTTTCCAGCCGGAAGCTCTGTCGTACTCCGTATCTATCGGACAAAGGGAGAACTCCCATTTATCGCAGAACAGTTTTCTTGTCATCTTATCTCCGTTTCAGCCTTAAACAGACCGACGGCTGCCGGTACGGTCAATGCCGTGTTCAGCAGCCGTCAGATCATCACATCGTTGATTTTCTTATGAGCATTTCAAATCCGAGCATGGTCTCCCGGGAAGTATCCTTTCCCTCAAGCATATCCAGCAGCAGGTTCGCGGCTGTCGCGCCAAGGTCGCCCGCACGGAAGCTGAGGGCTGTTATCGGGGGCGAATACATATCGAGGTACATACTGTTATATAGCGAAGCTACCCTTATGTCACGCGGTATCACTTTACCTATCGACGAAAGCATATTCACCGCATACATACAGATCATATCGTCGCCGCATATTATGCAGCTGCACTCACGCTGGAGAAGGTCGTCTATGACCCTGCGGAGCTGCATTTCGCCGTTCACGCCGAGGAAAACGGTCTTGTTGGGCACAAGGGCACCCGAGCTTTCCACCGCTCTTACAAAGCCTTCGTAGCGGCTCCGGTTCACGGTCTGTTCCATACTGCCCAGAATAAGCCCGAGCTTCTGGGGTTTGTTGTTCATGAGCAGGTATGAAGTGAGCTCGTAGCTGCCTTCCTTGTGGGCGCTGTCTATGGTGACCGCGTCAAGGTCGGAACTCTGCCCGACGGTCACATAGGGCACGCCCATGCTGACGAGGAGCTGCTCCATACTTCCGCTCTGAAGGGGGCGGGTTATGATGATACCGTCAGTCTTGCGGCTCTCAAGCACGCGTCTGAGCTGTGAAACATCGTCCCGCTCGGTGCTTATCACGAGGGTATCGTAGTTTCTGAGCGCACAGCACTTGGTTATCCCCATAAGACAGGTCTGGAAGAACGGGGCTTCGGTCTCCATATTGTCCATAGGTATCACTACGCCGATATTGTAAGTCTTCTTCTCCGAAAAGCTCTTCGCGATCATATTCGGAGAATAGTTCATGACCCTGATGCAGTCAAGCACACGTTCCCGTGTCTTTTCGCTCACTCTGCCCTTACCCGAGATCGCGCGGGATACGGTGGTCTTGGATATTCCGAGTTCACGCGCGATATCGTCGAGCTGCACAGTACGGGTCTCTGAAGTAGTATTGTTCATTTTATCCTATCCATGCAGTACAGATCACTTCTTGGTCTTCTTATCCTTCTTCTTTTTTCCGCTATCCTCCGCGACCGGTGCGTTTTCCGCTTTCTTCGGGACTGCAACGGCGTTCTCAACTGCAAGATTTCTTCCGTCCTCGGGATCGAAGAGATTAATGGTACGCTGACGGATACCGAACTCAAATTCGCTGCGCGCCATGAGCTCGACCTGTGCTTCCTCGTCCATATCGGCGGTCTGGACACGGAGGATAACGTCCTTATCTCCGCCGTAATCTGCGTGGATATGCATTTCGCTTCCCATCATCTCGGTAACTTTCATACGCGCCTTTATGGTGTTCTGACTGCCCTTGGGACGAATGAGCAGGTTCTCAGGACGCGCCCCGAGAATGACCTTTTCCGGAACGGACGAACGTGCAGCAAGCTTCTCGCATATATAATCGGGGACTTCTATCTTTGCGCCGCAGACTTCGGCAATGTATCCGTTCCCCTCTTTGGTGAGCTTCGCATCGAAGAAGTTCATCTGGGGCGTTCCGATAAATCCCGCTACAAAGAGGTTCGCGGGGTGATTGAAGAGCTCCTGGGGCGTTCCGACCTGCATCACAAAACCGTCCTTCATTATGACGATACGGTCGCCGAGGGTCATGGCCTCGGTCTGATCGTGGGTGACATAGACGAATGTGGTCTGGATCTTCTTACGGAGCAGGATTATCTCAGCGCGCATCTGGTTGCGCAGTTTCGCGTCCAGGTTCGAGAGCGGCTCGTCCATGAGGAAGACCTTGGGCACACGAACGATGGCACGGCCTATCGCGACACGCTGGCGCTGACCGCCGGAGAGCTGCTTGGGCTTGCGTCCGAGGAGCTCGGTTATGCCGAGTATCTCCGCCGCCTCGCAGACCTTCTTATGTATCTCGTCGTTGGGAAGTCTGCGGAGCCTGAGTCCGAAAGCTATATTCTCATACACGCTCATATGCGGATAAAGAGCGTAGTTCTGGAATACCATTGCGATATCCCTGTCCTTCGGCTCCATGTCGTTCACCACGTTCTCGCCTATGGAGATCTCGCCGCCGCTTATGTCCTCAAGACCCGCGATCATACGCAGAGTCGTGGATTTGCCGCAGCCGGAGGGTCCTACGAGAACTATGAACTCCTTGTCCTTTATCTCAAGATTGAAATCATGAACGGCAACGAAACCGTTCTCATACTGTTTCTTAACGTTTTTAAGCTTGACTTCTGCCATGATCTGTTCTCCTTATCCCTTTACGGCTCCGCCGGTAACGCCCTCAACATAATACTTCTGAAGTGCCATGAACAGCGCGGTTATCGGCACCGATACGAGCAGTCCGCCCGCGCAGAATATGGTGAAGTAGTTGCTTATATGCTCCTTGTCGAGCCACTTGTAAAGTCCGACTGCGACGTTATACGCTTCCTCGTGACCGAATGTGATGAGGGACGCATACATGAAGTCGCCCCAGGGTGCTATGAACGCCATCATTATCGTGTAAATTATTATCGGTTTCGCCATCGGCATTATGATGCGGAAGAATACCCTCGCACGGGAAGCGCCGTCTATTCTTGCAGCTTCGTCCAGCGATTTCGGGATCGTGTCGAAAAATCCCTTGGCTATATAGTAGCCCATGCCCGAGCTTGCAGCATAGATAAGTATAAGTCCCGGAACGGAGTTCTCGCTCGTAAGACCGAAGAGCTTGAGTATGAAGTACGTCGCGATCATCGAGAGGAATCCCGGGAACATTCCCAGTACCAGCATGAGGTTCATGAGGAATTTTCTGCCCTTGAATCTCATTCTCGAAAGCGCATATGCCACGCAAAGCACTATCACACTCTGCAGCACCGCGTTGAACAGCGCTATTATAAGCGTGTTCAGATACCAGTGCCAGAAATCCGTCTTGGTGGAGAGGAAGATGAAGTTATCGAAAGACCACTCTTTCGGGATTATGTAAGTTACCATTGATCTCGACTCTCCGCGGAAAGCCTGGAACACAAGGTAGATGAAAGGTATAAGCCATATTATGCAGAGCACGGAAAGGAAGATGTAGATAAGTATCCGCGTGAAGCGCTCCTTCCCTGATTTGCTCCTGAATTTTTTATTTTCGCTCACTGGAAATCCTCCTCATTCTTCATCGCGGGCGATACGTTGTAAACAATAAGCGAGATGACCGCGACGACTATGAACACAAGAATACCGATAACTGCAGCGATCTTGTAGTTGTTGTTTGTGATCGTCAGGGAGTAGAGCCATGTTATGAGCAGGTCGGTGCCTCCCGCGCCTCCCTCATACGCCATAGTCTTCGGCGCTCCGCCGGTAAGCAGATAAATGACGTTGAAGTTGTTGATATTCGCCGTAAAACTTGTGAGCAGGTACGGTCCCGTTACGAACAGCATATACGGGAGCGTGATCTTCGTGAACTGCTTTATCCCGGAAGCGCCGTCTATCTTCGCGCTCTCGTAGAGATCCGCCGGTATGTTCATGAGTACGCCGGTGGCTATGAGCATAAGGTACGGTATGCCGACCCAGAGGTTCACCACGAGCACCATTATCCTCGCCATGTCCTGAGTCGTCCAGAAGCCGATCTTCTCCGTTATCCACCCGAGGTTCAGCAGTATGTTGTTCACTATTCCCTCGTCCGAGAACATCTTTGATACCAGCAGCAGCGATACGAACTGCGGCACCGCGATAGTCATTACAAGGATCGTTCTGAAGAACTTCTTGAACTTGATACCCTTGCGGTTTATGCATATCGCAACGAACATTCCGAGGAAGTAGTTGGAGAATGTCGCAACAAGAGCCCAGATCATCGTCCAGATAAGTATCTCACGGAAAGTGTACGCGAACTTGTCGTTTCCGGAAGCGTCCGTGGCAAGCATGGTCCGGAAGTTGTCAAGTCCCACCCAGTCAAAGAGCTTGTCGGGCGGAAGATGAGAATAGTCGTAGTTCGTGAATGCAATAAGTATCATGAAGAATATCGGTATTATCGTGAATACCGTTATTCCGAGCAGCGGGACTGCAAGCAGGGTCTTGTAGTACTGCTCATCGGCAAGGGACTTGACATCGTTCTTGAAAGAACGGGGACGTATCCCCTTTTCAATAAGCTTCTGTGCAGTATAGTTCTGCTTTACGTTCATGACCCATGTACATATGAAACCGAGGATTATGAATATGGTAAGGACGCCGTAAAGCAGTATCTTCAGGCTGTTGTCCTTGTACTGGACTACTTCAAGGCCGTAATCGTTGAGCGTCTTGATCGTAGCCTGTTCACCGAGATCGCCCATTCCGGCAAGATACCCGCCGCCGAACATGACCATGAACCATATGAACAGAGCTTCCATTCCGAGGAAGATGATGCCGCGTCCGATCTGATAACGGAAAAACTGGCCGAATCCCATTACAAAGAACGAGATGCGCGTTTTCCAGTCGCCGTCGGCGAAGATATGCCCTATGCCGGCAAAAAATCTCCCGACCGCGCACAGCCCTTTCCATATCCCGAGGGGGATCTTTTTCAGGAAGTTAAGAATGTTCCCGGGGAGCCGGACAAAAAACTGACCGATATCGTACAGTTTCTTCTTCGCCGGCGGCAGTCCCAGATACTCAAGCTCCGTTAATTTGCTCATTTTCAGCCTTCCTTTCATTTTTGAGTTGTCGTTGAACAGTCTGCCGTTTTCGCAGCGCTTATACCGATTTTAATACCGAACTCGTGATCGTGACCGATTTATTCCCAGACCTGATCCGGTATTATGCCGCACTGCCTTCGTGACCGCTTTGGAGGGCGCGGTCACGCAAGGTAATGATGTGCAGCGAAGCGTTCCGAAAACGGCGGACCGGCCGGAGCGGAGACCGCCCCGGAAGTCCTGCCGCAAAAGCTTACTTTGCAGCCTTTATAGAGTCCTCAAGATCCTTGAGTGCAGCCGTAAGTGCAGCATCATCGGCATCAGCGTACATACCGCCGTTGATATCTGTACCGAAAGCCTTTGTGAGATCCCAGTAAGCGTTAGGATACTGACCCTGGCCGGGGCAGAATGCGAGCTGCTCGGCAAGAGCTGCGAGAGCTTCGTTAGCCTGTACCGCATCGGACTTCTGAGCGTTCAGGTTGGAGGGACCCCAGCCCTTAGCCTCAAATCTTGCCATCTGCATCTCCTCGGAGGTGATATAGTCGGCTACGATATGGCAGAATGTGAGCTTCTCGGAATCTGTCTGGGGCTTTACGCCTACGAGCTTGAAGCCGCCGAAACCGCTCATCTGGTAAGTCTGACCGTCAACCGTGAAGGTAGGCATCTTTGCTGCGCCGAAGTTGTCGCCGAGGAAATCCTTGACTGTTGCATAATCCCATGTTCCGGAAACGAGAGCGCCTGCTGTGCCGCCTTCGGGATTGAAGAGAGAAGCTGCGCCGTCGGGAGACTGCTCATAGCCCTTGCCCTTGCTCTTTGCCATGTTTACCATAGCCTTCATTGCAGCAAGGCCCTTTTCGCCGCTGTAATCGCAGACTGCACCGGTAACGTTTCCCTCCGTGTCATACTCATAGTAGCACTCTGCGCCTGTACCGAAGAAGAACGCAACATCATACCAGCCGGACTGGATATCCATATAGAAGTTCTTGCCTGCCGCGCCGCACTGTTCGATAATGCCCTCAAGAGTGGAGGGGTCTGTAACGACGGACTTGTCGTAGTAGAGGAAGTAACCGTTATCGGAAGTCTCGGGGTAAGCGTAAACGTCGCCGTTAAGTGTTACAGCGCCTACGGAACCCGCATCGTTGTTGTTCTTTACGTTGTCGAGGAATGTTCCGCCGGGCTTGGAGAGAGCGCCTGCGGCAACAAGTCTTGCAAGCTGATCCTGTGCGAAGCCGAATACGTCCGCGCCGGCTTCAACGTCTGTGAGCATCTGTGTTGCAGCATCACCTTCGCCCATTGCGGAAACTGTGATAGCGTACTTGCCGTTCCAGTCCGCCTGACCTGCGAGCCAGTCGTTGAGCTTGGTCTGTGTGAGCTCTACGACTTCCTCGGGAGCCCATACTGTGATGTTCTTCTTGTCGCCGGAAGCGTTGTCGGAAGCAGAGGGTGCGGGTGCCGCGGTATCAGCGGGAGCTGCAGCGTCGTCAGCCTTTGCTTCTGTCGCAGCCGCTGTCGTGGTGCTTGCGGAGCTGTTGTTTCCACAGCCTGCGCCGGCTGTAACGAGCATTGATAATGCGAGCATTATCGGAAGTGCTTTTCTCTTTGTGGTCATTTGTTTGTCCTCCTGTTTTGTTGTGCAGTATAAACTGCGTGTGTTTATCTCAGGGCTTATCTGCGCCCTTTATATCAAACGGAATTTTACCGCTTAATAACCGTTATTGCTCATATCGAGGGGTTATCGTCCGCAGGCGGTGCCTCACCTTTCTGCGGGTTGAGCAGGAAGTCATCTATAGTTCCCCACGAGCCGTTTCCTGCCTTGACGTAAACGCCGATCGTGACGCTGTCACCCTCATTCACTCTGATATCCCATACTTTCGGGTGCTGCCATACCGCGTAGCCGGAAAGCTCGGCGGTGTCTGTGAGCCAGACATCGTTCACGGCAGCGTAGATATAGATATCCTGATCGTCGCCGCCGTCACCGCCCTGTATTGAAGCAGTCAGGGTGTAAGTTCCTGCGGGTATGCCGGTGACAATCTGGTATGCGCGGAACTCGGTTCCCTTCTCGCCCCAGAAGTGGAGCGCGTAGTCGCCGGTGACTGCATCGAGAGCTTTCTTCTGATAATCTATCTGAGTGGTCTTATCGCTAATGTTCTCTATCGTCCACATCGAGCGGTCTTCTTCCTCGAAGCTGTAGTTGACCGTATAGTTCGCATCGACCATCGCCACTCTGCATACCGTATCCATGCCGCCCGCAGTTCCCTTTATCGTGTAGGTCTGAGGTTCGCCGTTCGTCATAGCTTCAAGGTCTGCCGCTTCCCACGTCACGTCGATAGCCTGCTCGCTTCCGTCGGTATATATCGCGTAAACCTTATCCGGCAGTGTTACCGGTTCTCCGAGCTTTACGGAAAGCTCACTGTCCTTTATGGCATCGGGGACTGCTTCGATCTCATTCCCCGTTCTCACAAGAGCCCAGGTCTTGAGAGATTCGAGGGGCTTGCCGTCGAAACCGAACATAGCCTGATTTTCCCACGAGCTTCCGCCGTAGTACTTGCCCGCATCATCGGGGTCGTACTCCGCCGCGTAGCTCGATGCCCAGCCTGCACCGTACTGCTCCCAGAGCGCCGAGCGTTCTTCCCAGCTTTCACCCGGGACCGGAAGCCACGCAGGCTCCCACCAGAACACTCCGATACCGCAGTCTCCGGTGTTCACAACGGCTTCGATTATATCGCGGAGCTCCCGGGACTGACCCTGCACGGTGAAAGGATAGGGCTTCTCGTAGTTCACGACTTCTCCGATGCTGTTGCCGCTTCCGTCGCCGTCGTCGAGAGTGTATGCGTAGGACGTTTCGGCTACCATGACTTTCTTGCCGTACTTCTCGTTCACCTGTTTCAGCACCGAGGTGAGGTTGTCGAGAGTTCCGTGCCAGTAAGGGTAGTATGATGTTGCAAATACGTCGTAATCGAGCTCGTAATACGCAAGTTTTGATGCGTAATTCAGCATATTATCAACAGATTCGGGATTGGTGAAATGCACCGCCACAAGCGCGTCCGGCAGCACCTCGCGGACTGCACGGGAACCGGCGTCCATAAGGTAGTAAATGTTCATCCATATCTTTTCGCCGCTCATTTTGCCGTTAGTCTCGTTCCCGAGCTGGACCATAGCGATGTCTGCGCCCGCGGCTTTCAGCTTTGAAAGGCTGTCCTTAGTGAACTCATAGAGTGCTTCTTTTTTCTCTTCTATCTCCATACCTTCCCAGGCTTTCGGGCACATCTGTTTGGACGGATCAGCCCAGAAATCCGAGTAATGGAAATCAACGAGGAGCTTCATTCCCGCGTCCGCAGCCCGCTTTCCTATTATGCAGGCCGTTTCCGTGTCGCAGTTTCCGCCGCCGTAACCGTTCCCTTCCTTGTCGAAAGGATCGTTCCACACGCGGACTCTGATGCAGTTCACGCCGTTTTCCGCAAGAACAGCGAACAGATCTGCTTCCTCGCCGCTGCTGTTATAAAACTTCGTTCCCGCCTTCTCAAGCGCGATCACGCTTGATATATCGCAGCCCATAAGGAAGTCATCGGGAATGCCGTTTACTTTCTTTACATAAAGGGTATCGCTTGTCACTGATGTTTTGTCCGCATCTGCGGTCTGCTGTTGCGCAGATACTGTGCCGTCCGCGGCCGGCTGTCCTCCGGAACAAGCCGACGAAAGAACCAGCGCAGCTGTCGCAAATGCCGCAAATACCTTTCTGAAATGCTTCATACAGAACCTTTCTCCTGACCCGCCCGGCGGGTTGTGCAATCGGTTGCGCATCTTTTCTTGAAATCAATGATACCACAAATAGCCAAGTGTGTCAATCGACATTTTTTATAAATAAAGTGAATAATTTTTGTGCATTCAGACAATACATTGCATTACGCGCGCATCTGAAAGCTGATTTGCGCAACAAAGATCCGGAATTTGCGCAAAAAAAGATCTCCGCCCTTATCCGGAACGGAGATCCTGCAAATATTACAGCCCGAGTCGCTCCTCGATCCTTTCACAGATCGTTTTCAGGGCCTTTATTCTCGCGTATTTCTTGTCATTTCCCTCAATTACAGTCCACGGCGCGATATCCGTAGATGTGAGCTTTATCATTCGATCGACCGCCTTTTCGTACTCGTCCCACTTTTCGCGGTTGCGCCAGTCCTCATCGGTTATCTTCCACTGCTTGGACGGTGTGTTCTCGCGCTCCTTGAATCGGCGGTACTGTTCGTCCTTGTCTATGTTTATCCAGAACTTTATGACCACCGCGCCCCAGTCCGTGAGCCAGCGCTCGAACTCGTTGATCTCCCGGTAAGCCATATTCGCCCGCTCCTGTGGGGTTATCTTCTCTATGGGCTCTACCATTACCCTGCCGTACCATGTACGGTCGAATATCGTGAAGTGACCGTCATTTTCAAGACGCGTCCAGAAGCGCCAGAGGTAATGGCGCGCAAGTTCCGAAGGTTCGGGTGCAGCTATCGGCTTGACTTCATATCCGCGCGGGTCGAGTGCTGAAGCGACGCGTTTGATATTGCCGCCCTTTCCGCCTGCGTCCCAGCCTTCATATGCAACGATCACGGGTATTTTGCGCTGGTAGCATATGTTCTGCAGCTCGAAAAGCCTGTCCTGATACTTTTTCAGCCGCCGGCGGTACTGCTCCTCGGTAAGCGACTTGTTCATGTCGATCTCGGCAAGCTTCTTCCTTTTTACGAGTACGGTGTCATCGCTTTCAGGCTGAGCAGCCGGGAACTCCTGCGGCATTTTATACAGCGTTCCCTTTTCCTTTGCAGCGCACGCTCCCTCGATAGACTCCGTTACTATGCGCATTATCTCGAATTGCGCAGTAAACTTATCGTTTGCAGGAATGATATGCCACGGCGCCGCTTCGGTGTTGGTCGGAGCAAGCGTCTTCTCGTATCTGCGGAAGATCTTGTCGTAATGCTTGTTATTCTCGAAGTCGTGAGCATCGACTCTCCAGCGGGTAAACTCATCGGACGCAAGACCGTCAAGGCGTTTTTTCTGCTCCTTCTGTGTGATATGCAGGAAAAGCTTGATGATAAGATACCCGTCATCACGGAGCTGACGCTCGAATGTGTTTATATCCCTGATACGGCGTTTGTAGCCGTCCTTGTCTATACTGCCGTGCATATAGGACTTGACTGTGTCGCTGAACCAGCTTCCGTCGAGGATCAGGAACTCGCCCTGCTTCGGAAGCTTCATCCAGTACCTGTGCATCCACGGCTTGCGTTTTTCCTGCTCGTTCGGTATGCGTATCGGCTCGACGTTGTAGAAACGGGGATCCATATACTTTATGAGCTTTGCGATCTGTGATCCTTTGCCGGCTGCAGCCCAGCCGTCTATCGTTATTATCACCGGAATTTTTGCGGCTTTTACTGCATTTGCGAGATCTATGAGCTTTGTCTGCATCGTGGTCAGTTCTTCCCCTGCCTCCGACTTTTTCAGTTTTTTCTGTTCGACCATATCAAGCATATAAATGCCCCCTTTGCTCTATGCGGCAATGGTAACATTGCCTTTATTTATTAACATTATATACTATTTTTTATGCATTGTCAACAGTATTTGACTAAATTTCGACTGTAATATATCTCCTACGCGCCGTGAGTCAGCCCTTGACAGCGCTCCGCAAACGATTCTGCACGCGTTTTTTACTACTTATGCAATAAATTTTGGCATAAGCTATTGACAAATCATTGTTTCTGTGATATAATACTGACTTGTGATAAGCTGATATGGCTCAGTCGGCAGAGCACATCCTTGGTAAGGATGAGGTCGTCGGTTCGATTCCGACTATCAGCTCCATAAATGAAATCCTTGCAAGTGGCTTATTTAAAGGCATTTGACAAGGATTTTCTTTTATGTTATAATAGTTTTGGGATAGACGGTTGTACCATTTTGTACCCCTTTTTACCACTCAATATCGTTTCGGTTGTAGTCCAGGTTGTAGTCCAAATAAGACAGACGAAATAGGAGGTTTTATTATGGCAGACAAGAAGAGTAAACGAGGTCAAGGTGAATGGTCTTTTGTCGAAAGAACAGGCCGCAAGGGTCAGTGGGTTGCCCGTAAGCAATTCGGAAAGAAGGAGAATGGCAAGCCAAACATAGTGTGTCTGTACGGTCACTCCAAAACAGAAGTAAAGAACAAGGCTGCTGATTACGACGCCAAACTTCTTACTAACCAGCAGCTCAATGTCTCAAAGGAAACTGTATATGGCTATGTCAAAAAGTGGCTCGAAACTATCAAGCGCCATTCTGTAAAGGCTACTACTTATGACGGCATGGAAG
Source organism: Ruminiclostridium sp. (assembly GCA_017635095.1). Classification (GTDB taxonomy): domain Bacteria; phylum Bacillota; class Clostridia; order Oscillospirales; family Ruminococcaceae; genus Ruminiclostridium_E. Next base: position 31,325 of record JAGBMA010000168.1, read on the forward strand.
ATTCGTTGGAGATAAGACTCAAGCCTTACAGTATTGCTGACATTCAGATGTGCAATCTCTCTGTACATCTTTGTCAGAGTTATATCAACGAGCTTGTGGAAAGTGATAAGAATTACAGCCTTGCAACTATCCGAAAATCGTATAATCTACTCAACGCTTCGTTCAAGTATGCTGTCGGAACAGGTGATATTACCCGTAATCCTATGGACTTTGTAGAAATGCCAAAGGAGAGTGTGCTTGAAACCAAGACAAAAGAGGTACAGTTCTTTACAGATGAGCAGATGACAAAGATCTATGAAGAGGCTACAAGTAAGTTGAGCAACGGTAAGCCTCACTATTACTACGGCTTACTCATAGAGATCCTTGCTCGTACCGGCATTCGCATAGGAGAATGCCTCGGTCTTAAATGGCACGATGTAGACTTTGAAAACCGTACTCTTACTGTAGACAATACTATCTCCACGGTTAAGAACCGTAAGAAGAAAGATGATAGTGACAAGAAACGGCTGATAGTGGACTCTGATCCCAAAACCGAGAAATCAGTCCGCAAGGTAAGACTTTCTAATAAGGCAATCGCAGCGTTTGAAAATATCAAGAAGCAGAACATCTTGTATGGTTTGAGTATCAAGCCCGATGATTATGTGATACAGTCCCAGAAAGGCTCGTTAGGTTCTTCACGTAATGTTCGTCGCTCATTCAACTATATTCTGGAAAAGATAGGTATTCCGGACTACGATGAGCAGTACGGTCTTCACACCTTACGTCACACCTACGCTTCCACTCTTCTTCGTAAAGGTATTGATATTAAGGTGGTATCTGCTTTGCTCGGACATAAAAAGGTAAGTACGACTTACAACACCTATATCCATATCATAGAGGAGCAGCAGAACTCGGCGCTTGACGCTATCGATGATCTATAAAAACAAAGGGAACGGATTTTTCACCGTTCCCCTTGTTTTTATAATCTTATGTCGTTCCCCTTGTTTTTTTCTACCCACTTTTCAAGGTCATTTTCAGGTATGTAATACTGTTTGCCTACCTTTATTCTCGGAAAACCCTTTGTTTCTATGATCTGATAAGTCTTGTTGCGACTGCAACCAAAAATTTTCTGTACTTCTTTAGGAGATAACATTCTCTGCATTATACCACCACCTTCCACTTATCGCCTCAGATTTGTTTTTAAACATATTTAACACCTCCTGCTTATATTATGATTACGCAAGACAACAAACAAGAAAAGCGAATGCAGTCATCTAAAACCTGCCTATCCACAAGATTATCCCTCCTGTCATCAAATCAGTTCTATATATATTATGATTACACAAGATGACGAACGAGTAAGAAAACGAACATAAAACGGCTAAATCCACCCTTTCAGGATATACCTGTGTCGAATTTAGTCGTAAAATCGTTATTTATGGTATATTTCAGGTCTTTCTTTAATAGTTCTTTCCCGTAATCATAATAAATACAGAAGGAGGCTGATGCTATGAAGAAACTAATACTCATCTTTGCCATGTCCGTAGTCATACTCGGCACGGTATGGTACTTCAAATCCACAACACCCGCCGAGCGAAACGATACTGTACAATATAATAAAGGTGCAGGTGTCTGGTGGGATACTACTATGTGGGCCAATGTCAAGACC
>JAGBMA010000169.1 GCA_017635095.1 Ruminiclostridium sp.
TTGAGAGAAAAAGAGCTATCCACGCCGTCTACTGCGTCAAACCTCCTAACCGGGCGCCAGCCCGGCTTCGTCGGCTTTCCTTGTATCCGACGCAGCTATCTCATTTTCTCTTTTCAAAGCGGTTTTTAGAGGTACCCTATTGTTTCGGTTCCGGGCACCCCATACTACTGAATTAATGTCTGCTCATCAAGGAATGTGTCCGTTGTTTAAATGCACCGCAGGCGCATTTAAACAACATCTGAAAATCTGTTTTGCAGATTTTCAGCCAATAACTGCCAAAAGGCAGTTATTGAGGACACATTAATTATAGCACAGTTTTTCCGGAACTGCAATGAAAATCATGTAAAAAAGTTCTGCCGGTTCCCGATCTTTTGAGTGTACAGATGAGAACATTTTTCCGCGATAGTCCTTGTGCGGAAATTTGCAGCTTATCGGTCTGCAAAAAAATTTAAAAAAACTATTGACAAATAGAAATAAATGTGATATCATAATGATATCGAAAGGGCGATCTTTCGATATGAAACGCAATAACGGGCAGACCGCCCGAAAGGAGTGCTTAAAAATGACAGAAAAGATCTACACAACAAAGAAAAACGGTATGGCGGTGCTTATATTCTCGATACTGCTTTACATCGCGGCGATAGTCGTATTCATTATGAGCATCATAAAGACAGACGCGGAACAGGGCGGAGCGATGTGGGTGATCGCCATGATCGTATCCGGTATCTGGGTGTTCATAGGCTGGTTCCCGTTCTGCGGGCTCCGGGTGCTTAAACCGCAGGAAGCGCTCGTACTTACGCTCTTCGGAAAGTACGTCGGCTCCCTTAAAGGCGACGGCTTCTATTGGATAAACCCGTTCTGCTCGGCAGTAAACCCCGCAGCGGGTACAAAGCTCCGTCAGAGCGGTGATGTGGGGCAGGGAAGCAGTGCCGCAGCGGCTATGCTCAAGGCAACAACGGGCGATATCACATTATCCGCCGCGACTCTTGCAGATAAGCGCATCTCCCTCAAGATAATGACCCTCGACAACGCAAAGCAGAAGATCAACGACTGTCTCGGAAACCCCGTTGAGATAGGTATTGCGGTAATGTGGAGAGTAGTTGATACCGCACAGGCGGTGTTCAACGTGGACAACTACAAGGAGTATCTTTCCCTGCAGTGTGACACGGCGCTCCGTAACGTCGTAAGGCTTTATCCCTACGATGTCGCACCCAACGTTGACACCACCGGTGACGGAATTGCAGACGAGGGAAGCCTCCGCGGATCAAGCGACGTTGTCGCGAACCGCATAAAAGAAGAGATCCAGGAGAGGGTAAAAAATGCAGGACTTGAAATAGTCGAAGCAAGAATAACATATCTTGCGTACGCACCCGAGATAGCTGCCGCTATGCTGCAGAGACAGCAGGCTTCCGCTGTTGTGGACGCAAGAAAACTGATAGTTGACGGCGCGGTGGGCATGGTCGAAATGGCGCTTGAGGAGCTCAGCAGAAAGAATGTCGTTGATCTTGACGATGAGCGCAAGGCAGTCATGGTATCAAATCTGCTCGTGGTGCTCTGCGGCAATCACGACGCACAGCCCGTTGTCAACTCCGGGAGCATATACTGATGGGCGCTAAGAAACAAGTCCCGCTCAGGCTGTCCGAAAAGCTGTACAATGATCTCGCCGCATGGGCGGAGGACGACTTCCGCTCTGTCAACGGTCAGATCGAGTACCTGCTTACGGAATGCGTCAAACAGCGCCGGAAGAATGGCGGCTACATCGGCAGGGAAATTGACGCACCGCCGGATATTGATGTCGGGGACTTTGAATGACGGCGGTATATGACCGCAGAAAAAATGCAATAAAACGGAACTCCGTGGGAGCAGCATGCTTTCGCGGAGTTTTTCTGCGGAATAAAAACGATTGACAAATAACGGACAATGTGGTAGAATATGTTAGCGGCAGCTAACCGCTCCGTTGACATAAACAAGCGGGTATGGTATAATATAATGTGTCCTCAATAACTGCCTTTTGGCAGTTATTGCCTGAAAGTCTGTAAAACAGACTTTCAGATGTTGTTCCAATGCACCTGCGGTGCATTTAAACAACGGACACATTCCTTGATGTCAAGCTCATTTCGTCCTTCAGACGAACAAAAGTGCAAGGAAAATCTTAAAATATATAAATTTTCCTTGCACTTTTGCAGCCAATAAACTGCTTCAAGCTACGCTATGAAGCAATTTGTTGGCTGATGAGCAGACATTAATATAAACATATCTCAACAGGAGGAAAACACATGATCAGGATCGCTTTTTTTGAAACAAAGGATTATGACAAAGCCTCGTTCGCTCAGTACGAAAAAGAGGGCGAAACCGAGTTCAGATTTCTTGAAACAAAGCTTACGGAAGTGACCGCCGACCTTGCGAAAGACTGTGATGCGGTCTGCGTTTTCGTGAACGATAATGTGAATGCCGCAGTCATAGATAAACTCTGTGAATACGGCGTGAAGATCATAGCGCTCAGATGCGCGGGATTCAACAATGTCGATGTGCGTCACGCCTACGGGAAGATACACGTTGTACGCGTTCCGGCATATTCTCCCTACGCGGTCGCCGAGCACACCATGGCTTTGCTGCTCACGTCGATAAGACGTATCCACAAGGCTTATATCAGGACAAGAGATTTCAACTTCTCGCTTAACGGAATGACCGGTTTCGATCTGCACGGAAAGACCGTGGGCGTAGTCGGAACCGGACGGATCGGAAGAGTCTTCATCGACATCTGCCGCGGTTTCGGCATGAATGTTATTGCATACGACGCTTATCCCGCAGCCGACAGCGGTATAGACTACGTCACCCTCGATGAGCTTTTTGAAAGGAGCGATATCATTTCTCTGCACTGCCCGCTCACGGACGAAACACATCATATGGTAAATGCGGAAGCGATAGAGAAGATGAAGAAGGGCGTCGTGATACTGAACACTTCGAGAGGCGCACTTATTGACGCAGATGCGCTTCTTGACGGCATCAGAGCGAGAAAGGTGGGCGCAGCGTGCCTTGACGTATATGAGGAGGAAGCTGAACTTTTCTTCGAGGACAGATCCGGTCATATCCTCAACGACGAGCGTCTCGCGCGTCTGATCTCGATGCCGAATGTCATCGTTACTTCTCACCAGGCGTTCCTCACGAATGAAGCCCTGAGCAATATCGCAGAGACTACCATGAACAATATCAGGTCGTATTTTGATAACGACGGTATCTGCGACAACGAGCTCTGCTATCGTGACGGAAAGATAGATACGCTGAAGAAGGATCGCAGGGAGAGGTGTTTCTGAACCCGTTTACCGGCGCGTTCTCGGCGACAGCTTCATAAAGACAGGCCCCGGCTCGTATTATTGCAGCCGGGGCTTTTGCGCGCGAAGTGGGGATTTGCAGAAAAAAATAACAAACTATTGACAAAATAGTTTCGGTATGATATAATACAAGTGTTATATAACAATAGTTATTTATAGGAGATAATTATGCCGCCCAAAGCGAGAATAACAAAAGATATGGTCATAAAAGCCGGATTGGATATCGTGCGTTCGGAGGGTGAAGGAGCACTGAATGTCCGCAGAGTTGCCGCGGCGCTTGACTGCTCCACCCAGCCGGTGATGTATCACTACAAGACGGTGGAGGAGCTGAAAGCCGATGTTTATGCCGCAGCGGACGAGTTCCACACCGGATATATCATGACGCCGGAGGCGGGTGCCGCAGACCCGGCGCTTTCCATAGGACTTCGGTATATCCGTTTTGCAAACGAGGAAAAGCATCTGTTCCGGTTTCTGTTCCAGTCGGGAAAATTCCGGAACACGGACTTGCGGGAGCTTATATATTCCGACGAGACAGCTCCTATGATCCGGGCAGTCTGCGGGCAGACGGGACTTACGGAAGATCAGGCACGAGAAGCGTTTGAGACACTTTTCGTCTGCGTTCACGGAGCGGCAGGTATGCTCGCGAACAATGATATGGACTTCGACGAAGCGTACTATATGAGAATGCTGCGGAATATTTTTTTCGGTATTATCGGAGTTCTTAAAGGGTACCTCTAAAAACCGCTTTGAAAAGAGAAAATGAGATAGCTGCGTCGGATACAAGGAAAGCCGACGAAGCCGGGCTGGCGCCCGGTTAGGAGGTTTGACGCAGTAGACGGCGTGGCTAGCTCTTTTTCTCTCAAA
>JAGBMA010000170.1 GCA_017635095.1 Ruminiclostridium sp.
AATCTCGCCATAGTAAAGCTTGGAAATTGTAGATTCCATAGTAGTATTCCTCCATTTAAAAAGGTGGTTAAATGCTGATGATCTCAAATCTGCTGTAACCAATCTTTCTTAACTATGGAATACTTCCTTACGACTATTGCCCCTTTCGGAAGTTTTCTTTCGTGTGCGCCGCGTCCATGCGGCGCTTTGGAAAACTTCCTTATGACATCCGTGTCTTTTCGAAGGTTTCTTTTGCATACGCCGCATCCTGCGGCGTATGCAAAAGAAACCTTCTTTACTACATCCTGTAGTTTCACAGGGGCATTTTTTATGTGTTTTTGTCAACGGTGTGGAACTGCTTGAGGTTGCCGGTCTTGTGGCTGCGCTCGGCGAGGACAGCTTCGACTTCCTCCCATGCGAGCCCGCGCTCAACGCACATGACCATTATATGGTACATGAGGTCGGCGATCTCATTTTTAAGCTCGTCGTTGTCTTCGTTCTTCGCGGCGATCACCATTTCGGTGCATTCCTCACCGCATTTTTTCAGGATCTTGTCGATGCCTTTCTCGAAGAGATAGCAGGTGTACGAGCCTTCCTGCTTCTCGCCCTTGCGCTCAATGACAGTCTCATAAAGCTCTTTAAGTACGTTCTCCATTTTGTTGTCCTCCATATTCAGATGTTGTTTCTTACGGGTATATTTTTTTCTTTGAGATGCTGCTTGACTTCACCCACGGTGAGCTCACGGAAATGGAAGAGTGAAGCCGCGAGAGCCGCGCTTGCCGCAGTTTTTTCAAACACTTCCGAAAAATCGGTGAGTTTTCCGCAGCCTCCGCTTGCAATAACGGGTATCTTAACGCGGCTGCATACAAAATTCAGCATCTCTATGTCAAATCCGGCCTTTGTGCCGTCGGTGTCTATCGAGTTGAGGCAGATCTCGCCTGCGCCGCGCTCTTCGATCTCCTTTACCCAGTCGCCCAGGTCAAGGTTCATGTCAAGCCGTCCGCCGTTGATAAAGACGCTGAACCCGCCCTTGTCGTTGCGCTTGGCATCTATCCCCACAACTACGCACTGGCTCCCGAAGATCTCCGCGGCATCGCTTATGAGCTTCGGATCCTTTACAGCCTGAGAGTTCACGGACACCTTGTCCGCGCCCGCACGAAGGGTCTCACGGAAGTCATCTACCGTGGCAATGCCCCCGCCGACACACAGCGGGACAAATACTTTTTTTGCAGTCTCGCGGACTACGTCGAGCATCACTCCGCGTCCTTCATGGGAAGCGGTTATGTCGTAGAATACTATCTCATCTGCACCCTGCCGGTTGTACTCGTAAGCACATTCCACCGGGTCGCCTACATCGCGTATGCCCTCAAAATTCACGCCTTTGACCACTTTTCCGTTACGGACGTCAAGGCACGGGATTATTCGTTTTGCTAACATTTTATCACCTGTTCATTTCCGGTCGTTGTTTATCAGAGTTTTCCTTTGGTACTCAGTACGGAGCCGTCTGAGTTGCGGGATACGGCCTGTTTAAGCGCATGAGCGAGGGCTTTGAACAGAGCCTCGATTATGTGATGATCGTTTTTTCCGTACTCCTCGCGGAGGTGCAGTGTGATACCTGCGTTAAATGCGAACGCGCGCATGAATTCCTCGGTGAGGCAGGTATCGAATTCCCCGACGCGCTCGTTTGTGAACTGTGCGTTGAGCACAAGGAAAGGTCTTGCACTTATATCGAGCGCACAGAAGCACAGCGCTTCGTCCATGGGAATGAATGCCGAGCCGTAGCGCATTATACCCGATTTGTCGCCGAGAGCTTCGGCAAACGCTTTCCCGAGGGCGATACCCACATCTTCCACAGAGTGGTGTCCGTCAACGTAAAGGTCGCCCTTGCATTTTACCGTCATATCGAACCCGCCGTGTACACAAAGCGCCGTGAGCATATGGTCGAAGAAGCCTATGCCGGTATCTATGTCCGGGGTGCCGGAGCCGTCGAGATCCAGCTTAACGGTTATATCGGTTTCTTTTGTCTTTCTTGAGATCTCTGCTGTTCTTGCCATTTTATCCCTCCTGAAGTATCTCGTCAAGTGCTCTGTAAAGCGCCTGCATCTCCTCGTCGGTGCCTATGGTTATACGGAGATAATCGCCTATGACGGGCTTGTCCCAGTGGCGCACGAAGATGTTGCGCAGGCGAAGCTTCTCAAACACGGTCTTTGCCGGAATATTCCGCGGGCGGGCGAAGATGAAGTTGCTCATGGAGTCGGGGAAAGTAAATCCGCGTTGTGCAAGCTCTTTTTTTGCAGCCTCACGGGTGGTTATTATCTTTGCGCAGGTCTGTTCAAGGCAGGTCCGGTCGCGGACTGCGGCAGCCCCGCAGGCAATAGTCACCCGGTTCATGGTGTAGGAATTTACCGAGAACTTCACATCGTTCATGTACTTTATGAGCTTTTCGCTGCCTATAGCGTATCCTATGCGCATACCTGCCATACTGCGGGACTTGGAGAATGTCTGGACAACGAGCAGGTTGTCGTACTTTTCCGTGAGCGGGAGCACACTTGTGCCGCCGAAGTCGATGTAAGCTTCATCTATGATGACGACGGAGGAGGGGTTGGACTCGACGATCTTTTTGATCGTCTCCACGCTCTCCAGTACGCCGGTAGGAGCATTGGGGTTGGGGAAGATGATACCGCCGTTAGGCCGGATATAATCTTCGGGACGGATACGGAAGTCCTCCGTGAGAGGTATCTGCTCATAAGGTATGCGGTAGATATCCGCCCACACGTCATAGAACGAGTAGGTGATATCCGGGAACAGAACGGGTCTGTCGGAGTTGAAAAAGGTCATGAACGCCATTGCGATAACATCGTCGGAGCCTACGCCGACAAAGACCTGTGAGCTTTTAACGCCGTAAGTCTCCGCTATCGCATCAACGAGCTGAGACGCGTCGGGGGCGGGGTAAAGCCGCATCTCATCGGTGTTGAAAGCTTCGAGTGCAGCAGTCGCCGCGGGTGACGGCGGGTATGGGTTCTCATTGGTGTTGAGCTTGATAACACCGGTGGATTTAGGCTGTTCGCCCGGTATATAGGGCACAGCCTTTCTTACATTATTTTCCCAGTCTGACATATACTATATCCTTTCATTGCAAGTAAGCGGCAGGTCATTTACCCGGAGGGGGCTGCTCACGAATTGAGTATCGCTTCCCTGAGGTCGAGGGTCCCGCTGTATATGGACTTTCCGCAGATAGCGCCGTAGAGCCCAAGATCGCGGCACTTGCGTATATCCGTGATATCCTTGACTCCTCCGCTTGCGATTATGTTCGCGGAGCACGCGCGGTTGATCTCGTCGAGCTGTTCCGTGTTCACGCCGCCGAGAGTACCGTCCTTGGAGATGTCGGTGAAGATGATGTACTTTACGCCGATGTCCGACATCGCCTTTGCAAGATCGGTGAAACGCACGTCGGAGGTTTCGAGCCAGCCCTCGGTGGCGACCATGCCGTTTTTCGCGTCTATGCCGACGGCGATATGCTCACCGTATTCCTTTACGAGTGTTTTTACGAGCGCCGGGTCTTTTACTGCAGCCGAGCCGATTATAACGCGCTCAACGCCGCCCGACAGGTACATCTCAGCAGCCTCGGGAGTGCGTATCCCGCCGCCGACCTCGACTTTGAGCCTTGTGTTTTTTGCAACATCGAGAAAGATGTCCTTATTGGTCTGTTCCGCGTCTTTCGCGCCGTCAAGATCGACCATGTGTATCCACTCCGCGCCGCAGCTCTCGAACATCTTCGCGGTGTCCATGTAGCTTTCCGCTACTTTGTGTGCTGTGCCGTAATCGCCCTTTACGAGCCTTACGCAGTTTCCGTCCTTTATGTCTATTGCAGGCAGTATTATCATGTGTCTGTCTCCTTTTTATCGTTGTCTGGTCTTATTCTGTGGATCCGTGAGATGATGAAAACGGCGGCGCCTGTGACCGGGAAAAGTGCAAGAAACAGGGTGCTGAGCAATAACACAAAAGTCTCGTTCATGGGTATCTGGTGTATCACGCAGTACGCCCACCCCGAGAAGTACACCGACCAGATGAGCTTCATCATGTCCAGCGCTTCCGATATCATTTCCCGTATAAGCATATCGCCCTTTGCATCAACTCTGACGCCGACGCGCTTTATCCTGCCCGCCGCCATGCCGAGGAGACTGAATATTGCAAAAAGCGCGCCGCCCATCACAAACGGATACAGCCCCAATATCTTATCTGCAAAAACGTCAAGTTCAAGCCCGTGCCCGAAATGCACGCCTATACGGTCGGGAAGTCCGCTGTAGGCTATGAGGAACCATATGAGCATCACTCCGAGCATACCGGCGGCTATGACATTTGCAATAATGTGCATGATGCGGAATTTCTTCGGCCTCACAACAACGGTATCATCGCTTCTGCTATCCTCCGTGCAGGCTCTGTATTTCGTCTGTATCCGCGAAAACAGGAAGGGCACCGATATCAGCACCAGCAGGAAGATTATGCGGAAAAAGCCAAGGAAAGTGCCGTCACCCATTGCGGTCTGATTTATCACGCAGTATGTCCAGCAGGTAAAGAACGCCGACCATATGAGTTTCATCAGGTCAAGGAGAAGCACTGCCGCGCACCGCAGGACATTCTCGCCCTCGTCGGTGAGGCGGAGTCCGAGTTTCTTCAGCTTTCTGACCGCGAGGGTAAGAAGACTGAATATCCCGATAAGCACACTGCCGGCTATGTAGGGATAGAATCCGAACAGCTTCTCGGCGAACAGATCGAACTTTCCGTCCATGGGGCTGAAATGCACACCTATACGGTCGGGAAGTCCGCCGTACTCGGTGATGAACCACACGAGCGCTCCGGCGAGCAGTCCGACGGCTATGATATTGGCGGCAATATGTATAACACGGTATGCTCTCATCACTTTCTCCTGCAGCGGTTTTCCCGGTGGTTAATCATCTGTTCCTTTGTCCGGAAAAAACGATGACGCCCGAAACGATCCCGGTCAAAGGTCTCGCCGCTTTTCAGCAGCTTTTCCCTGATATCCCATTCCCGTTCCGCCTCGGCTCATAATGCGATAAAGCTGCGAAGTATTTTAAGTCCCGTTTCGCCGCTCTTTTCCGGGTGGAACTGACAGCCATAGACGTTTCCCCTGCAGACGCAGGCAGGAACGTTCCCGCCGTAGTCGGTGTACGCCGCTACATTTCCCGCGTCGCAGTGTGCGGCGTAGGAATGCACGAAATAGACGTAAGGCTCGTCGCCGAGGCCGTCGAGTATCGCACATTTTTCGTTGTATATGAGCCGGTTCCAGCCTATCTGCGGAATGAGCAGTCCGGGCGGGGTCATGAGTTCGACTGTGCCGGGAATAAGACCGAGTCCCTCCGTCTCGCCGAACTCGAAGCTTTTGTCAAAAAGCATCTGCATTCCGAGGCAGATACCGAGGAGCGGTTTTTTGGCTGTCTGTTCTTTTATGGTGGCGATAAGTCCTGTTTCATTCAGCTTTTTCATTGCGTCCGCGAAAGCTCCCACGCCGGGGAGTATTATCTTGTCCGCGCGTTCGAGTTCAGCCGGGTCTTTTGTGACGACGCAGTCCGCGCCGATGAAGTCGAGTGCGTTTCTGACGCTGAACAGGTTGCCGGCGCCGTAGTCGATTATTGCTATCATGGTTTTCTCCGTTCGGTAAAGATTTGCTTTATTATACTACTACGCTAATCAATTATCATAGTGATATGATAACATTTTTTCGTGCTTCTGTCAACAGAAAAAGATATTTTCGCCGATATGCACAAATATACCGGCGAAAGTTCCGAATGTTTGTTTATGATGCAGCCGCGGGTTCCGGCTCGTCCGGCTTTGCTTCGCCGTGATAGAGAAGTTTAAGCACGATAGGCGTGGTTATGGACGAGACGATAATGAGCAGTATGACCGAAGTGAAGTAAAGCGGATCCATTAGTCCCACCGAAAGACCTTTCTGTGATACGATAAGGGCGACCTCGCCCCTGGTCATCATTCCGACGCCGACTTTAAGGCTGTCCTTGGTGCTGTAGCCCATGAGCTTTGCGGTAAGCCCGCAGCCTATGACCTTTGTCACCAGCGCCATTATGACGAAGGCGGCGGAGAACAGCATCAGATTTGCGGTGAACCCGTTGAACTCGGTTTTGAGACCGATACTTGCAAAGAACACGGGTCCGAACATCATATACGAGCTTATATCCATTTTTTCGGCGATGTAATTACTGTCGCGGAGGTTGCAGAGTATAAGTCCCGCAACATAAGCGCCGGTGATGTCGGCGATACCGAAGAACTTCTCAGCCGAATACGCCATTATCATGCAGAGCGCAAGCCCGAGGATCGGGATACGGCGTTTGTGGGGATAGCGCTTGTCGATGAACTTGAACACATAGTAGGTGATGATCCCGACGCCGAGGCTGAACAGAATGAACAGACCGGTCTGGATCGCAACATCGAGGGGCTTGGATTCGGGGTTCTTGAAGCCTATGACGAAGGTGAGGACGATTATACCTATGATGTCGTCGATTATCGCCGAGCTCATGATGAGGGTGCCGACATGACCTTTGAGGTGCCCGAGTTCCTTGAGGGTCTGGACGGTTATACCGACGGAAGTGGCGGTCATGATAGTGCCGGTGAAGACTGCACGCATAAAGTTCTCGCTCCCGATCTCGGAAAATCCGAAGAAGAGGGAGTAGATGAGCGTACCGCCCACAAGGGGCACGAAAACGCCCACAAGTGCGACGACAAGCGCTTTCGGACCTGTTTTCACGAGGTCTTTCATGTTCGTTTCAAGACCCGCGCCGAACATTATCAGAACTACGCCTATCTCCGCCATTCTCGACAGGAAATCGGACTGGCCGACCCAGCCCAGCACAGAGGGTCCTATGATAAGACCCGCGATTATCTCGCCTACGACCTGGGGTGCTTTGAGCTTTCCGGCGAGAAGCCCGAAAAGCTTCGCCGTGACGATGATAAGCGCCAGGTCTTTCAGATATTCTATTCCTTCCATAACTTATACCTTCTTTTGTTCTGTCTTCAGGCAATACCGCGCAAATAGACGCACGAACTTTGCTTGCATTAAAAAATTACTGACTGCTCGATCTCCGCACGCTATTTGTGAGGTATAGCCTTTATTTTTGCAGTATTGTATTTGTGCAGTACGGGCTGCGTTGATGAGTCCACAGGCTTTTTCCGGTCCATGTCCCATATCCGCTTTCATTTCATCTGCCCAAAACATTACTCATTTAACTATACCACTAATCACGGAGAATGTCAAGGAAAACAGCGGAAAAAGCCCCGCCTGCCGGGAACCGGAAAGCGGGGAATGACTTATGACTTGTTTGTCATGAAATAGAGTTTGTCGTTGTAGGTGTACATGAAAATTTCATCGCCTAACGTATAAACAATGGATTTATCGTCTGCCTTTATGGTCTTGGAGACCTGCTTCATATTGCTGTCAACGAGGTAGATCTTTCCGCTCTTGATAACGGGGGCATATTTGCCGCTTCCGAAGAATGAACCCGCGTCATCGAATGAAGCAAGAACCTTGCCCTTTATGTTCATGAAGCCACACTTACCCTTGGAGCTCATGACAGAGAACATCTTGCCGCCGTTCTTGGTGTATATTCTATCATACTTCGCGCTCAGGAACTTGTCGTTCTTGATATCAACGAGGGCGTATTTGTATTCGTACTGTCTGTTTTCCTCATCGGGAGTGGTGTAGATGTAGGTGCCGACAGCTTTCGTGCCGTAGAATTCTTCGCCGAAGTCATTAAGCCAGTAATTTTTTGAGCTGCTGTCAGTGAAGTAGTAAGTTGTGTCTATCATATACTCCTTATCGGTGGAGGTGAGATAAATGAACCTCGTACCGGCAAGCGGAGGACGTTCGGATGCCCGGTAATTGCTTCCGTATGCGACGTTGCCTGCGGCGAATATATCCTCGTATTTCTTCGCGATCTTTGCATTGCCTTTTCTGTCTATAACGACCTGATTTTCATCAAAGAACGTGTATTCGCCGTCTGTATGGCTGTTATCGGTGTAAGTTACATAAGCATATCTGCCGCCGGAATTGAACGGACGCCAGCATCCATAACGGTCGTTGAAATCGTATTCGAGCTTTTTGACGAGCTTGGCCTTACTGTTGAGGATCCTGACGGTAAGACGATCCTTTTCCTTGTCGTAAATAAACTCCGACATACTGCCGTTGTCTGAAACACCGATAAGGTTTTTGGTGGAATATACCTTTGTGATCTTCTTGTTTGCCTCATCGTACTTAACTACATAATGGATCACATCTTCCTCGCTGTCGGTAGTATATAGTACTGCAAGATCGCTGTATATCCAGCACTGATTAATGTAGAAGCTCCAGTTGTGTTTTGCGATCTCGGGATCCACCGTTATCCTGGTTGCCTTGAGCTTGCCGGTGCTTCTCCAGTTTTTCAGCTCTTCGCTCCCGATCCGGTACACCGCACTGTAGGTATCGCTGTAAAAATAATAAAGATCCTTACCCATCGGTGCTACTTGTTCCGCCTTGCTGTCGATCTGGGAGAAAGCTGTTTTGACAAGGGCTGTTTTGGTCGAAGCGGCACTTGCGGTAACGCTTCCGCAGAATATTGCTGTGATCGCTGCAGTGCACGCAAGCAGCAGGGACAGAGCTTTTCTTATCTTTTTCATATACATTCCTTTCCGCCGCGTCAACCGGTATAGCCTTCATTCACCATCACGTTTCTTTGCATGGGAGACTGCGGCAGATATATTATAGCACAGTTGTATAATGGTGTCAAGCAGGCTTTGGGATTAGGTTCTACTCCGAAAATCGTAAGGATTTTAGGGTCGATAATTTATTCCACGATCCTATTGACAACGAGCCTCGATGAGCGTGGCAGTCCGGCAGCACGGGCAGCCGCCCCCCGAAGGGCTGCTGCCCGGCTACCAGCCTACCACACTCAAGCTCATTGTCAATA
>JAGBMA010000171.1 GCA_017635095.1 Ruminiclostridium sp.
ATTCCTCCCGGTATTCAAGCGTCTTTTCGCCGGTATTCAGATCGTATTCTCTGTATTCCTGTATGTAGTAATCGTGACCGCCGTAGCCAAACTGAAATTCCGAACCGTATGTGCATAAGGTGTCGTCATATATGAAAAGATACTCGACATAGTCGGCTCTTCCGAATTCTATGTAATGACCGTCACAATATCCCAAAAGATACTCCGGGATCTCATAACCCTCGAACTGTTTGAGAGGTCGGATAATGAAAAAGCTCCATTCGTCTATTTTGGTAAATTCTGTGACAATAAATTCAAACCGTCCCGAAGACTGTGCTTCAACGATCTCTTGTACCTCTTGCAAGTCTTCGTCGTAATTGTTGTTTTTCAGGTCAAATCCGTGAACATCTACCGATACGGGATCTGTATCTATGCCTGCAAAGCTGCTGTTCCGCAGGCTTTTGACCACCATTGAGTATGGTGAGGGACCGAACATTTCGGTGAGCCGCCAGCCGTTGTCGGTCAGCACCGCCCTGTGGTGTGAAACGCACTCATAGTCAAACGGCAGGTATAGTGTGAAGCTGCACTCGGTGTCCGTAACACTGTCAAGCTCGAACCAATAGCTGTCGAAATTCGTTATATAAGATGAAACGCCGACATTCCGCCAATCCACATAAAGCGCGTTTTCATCGCCGAAGAACATCGCTCCGACATCAAGACCCGGCATCTCGAGGATGTTCCGCGCGGTCTCCTCGGTATATGTATCGTACATAATATCGCAAAGCATATCATATGTGGTGATATCGCCTATACCAATCCTGCTGATATTGCCATCTATCTTCTCCACCTCGTCGAAGGCGATATAGGTGAAGATTTGATAGCACTCAATATTCTGTTCAAGCAGCAGGTCGATCGTCATCCTCACTTCAGATGCTTCGTTGTCAGCTGTTGTTTTTGGGGTCGTCGTTATCGCTGTAACTTCCGTGGTTGTTGTATTTTCAACGAATGTTGTGACCTCGGCTGTCGTCGTTGTCGTCACTTCTCCCGCTGTTACCGAAGTCTCCGCGGGCGTTCCCGTGCTGCAACCCGAAAGGAGCAGGGCGGCGCAGAGTGTTAATGCAGTAAGCGTTTTGGTATGTTTCATAATTCCCTCCGTCAACCGGTCTCTCTAACCGCTTTCAGATAATCCTCATAGCTGTCAACATAGACGAATTTGCATTTTTCGCCCGAGTTGCGTCCGTCAGAGCTGTTTTCGCCTTTCTCGGGAGTATATACCACAAGGTCGGGGCTCATTTCCTGATAGTAATGATAAAACGGACAGCTCACGACAGACCCCGGTATGTACATTTGCTCTATCGACGTGCAGCCTATAAAATCTCCGAATTCAGTCATAGTAATGATAAAGTCACAGTCGTCCATTATCTCGATGACCTTCAGATTGGTGCAGTTCTCGAATACATAGTCGAGCGATGTCAATGTCCTGTCAAATACAAGCTTTTCGACCTTGCTGCCCTTTACCATTCGGATAAGCTCGTCGCCCTTGCAGAGAATGTCGTTCCACATATATAATCCATCGCCGTTATCGACAAGGTTTATCTCGCTGAGCTCCGTCATTGTGAACACATCCGCGCCGAACTCATCAATTGCTGTCGGTAACGTTAACGAGCGTAGAGCCGAGCCTTCAAACGCTCTGCACTCAATAGATTTCAAGGTTTTCGGAAGAACTATCCTTTCTAATTTTTTTGTCCAGCAAAAGGCTTCCCACTCGATGCTTTCAAGACCATCCGCTATGTTTACCTCACTTACAGAACTGTACGCAAACGCTTGTACACCAATAGTCATGACACTGCTTCCAATGTTTACAACGGAAAGCTTTTCACAACCGTAAAAAGCCCCGCCGTGTATTTCAGTGACGCAATCGGGGATTGTGAACTCGCCTTCTCTTGCGATAGGAAATATGAAAAGTACAGATCTGTCTTTGGAATATATAACTCCGTCAACCGATGTGAAATTTTCATTTTCATCATCGACATAATAGCTTTTTTCAGTTCTGTCCATCCAATTATCCGGACGTTGTACTTCCGAGACAGTTTTCGGAAGCGTAACGGTCTCTATATCAAGATCATCATTATCGACCTTCAGCGGAAGCGACACACGGGTGACTTTATATTCTCCGATATTTTCCGGAATCACGACATCCTTATCCGTTCCCGAATAGCCGTAAATATGAACTGTATTGTTATAAACAACATATCCGAAGTCGCTCTTCGGAAGCTCCGGTTCGGGCTCTGCTGACGCAGTTGTCGTTGAGTTAACTTCCGCAGTTGTTGTACTCCCCGCTGTCGTTGTACTCTCCGCTGTCATCGTTGTCGTCACTTCTTCCGTGACGGGCGAAGTTTCTGCGGGCTTGTCCGCAGGCGCACCTGCATTACACCCCGATAATACCATAACCGCCGACATCGCAGCAGCAAGCAGTTTTCTGTATTTCATATTACCGACCTCCCGAAAACAGTATCTACTATATAAAACGAATAAAACGGCAAAATGTAACGCTTTTTTCGGAATTTATTTCATTTTCGTATAGTTGCACAAAGCTGTTTGGCAAATGTTACAGCGTTATCACTGATTTATACTGTGGGATTGAAGCGCGAGCACTTCCAGCCCTCCGAAGTCTTGTCGAAGATAGCTTCAATGCCGTAAATGATCTCGTCAGTTTTCGCGCCGGTCGCTTTGTCTTTAGCGTATCCCATTACTGCGATCACGGCTCTGTCCTCGCCGCCGCTTAATTTGAACTCATAGTAACAGTCGGGTATGACCATTGACGCGTCGCGGTAGAACAACTCGTCACTGCATTTGCAGAACGGAAGCTGCGGGAAAACTTCGTTGATATAGCCTGCCGAGAACGTGCGCAGATAAGCGTTCATCACGCTTGCGAAGTTGTAACCCGAGGATTTCCCGAGATCCGCACCGGACTTATCATAAATCGCCGCGCGCTTGCCGGAGCGTTCATAATCGTCGCCGTAATACTGCCGCAGCACCTCAGCGTTTTCGTAGTCCTCCATATCGCGGCAGCCGGCTGTACCGAGCGCAAAGGCTCTCCTGTACTGCGCAGCGAGCTCCTTGTCGGAAAGTCCGTCAAGAAACTTGTTCAGCGACGACGTGAATGTTCCGTTATCGGAGAACACCTTTGCTGTAAGCGCATCAAGGTCGAACTCTCCGAGCATACCAACTGGTATAGTCGTACCGCTTGCATCGTTCATCCCGTAAAGCGGCGCTATGCCTTCATCTGTCCAGATGCTGACCGCGTCCCATTCGCCTTTGTAATTCCGCGAGAACGATTTTACTGCATAAATAACAGTCGCAGCGCCGTCCTTCATATAATAATAGGGCAGGAGCATATATACCGTATCGTCCGTGAAGTCGGCAAGATAGCGCGGCGGATAACCGAAGCTGTAAATATCTTTATATGTGGAGTAAGCTGTTCCCATGCCCGTTTCGATTCCCTCGGACTTATCCTTTTCGAGCTCTGCGTTGAAGCTGTCCTCAAACGTCTTGCCGTATGTATGGAGCAGCTTTTTCTCTCCAAGCACGCTGAGCTCGCCTGACTTCAATCCGGGAACCTCTGCCTTACGGTTTATGTATTTTCTGTTCTTCATATCAAATGCCGTTAATTTTACGGCTTCAACACCGACATTGTATGTCAGAAACTCCGCCTCATACATAACGTCGGGCTCGCTCTTTCTGATGATATAGCTGTTCCCTACGCCGAAGTTGTTGTACGCTATGACATATATTTCATCTGTCTCATATATGCCCCTTATGGGTGTGCCTTCATGCTTGAAGATATCTTTGCTGTATGTGAAGGAAATGTCGGTAAGTATATCGTGTTCGCCACCGTCCGCAAGCTCCCATTCTCCGTAAAAAGCGTTTTCAAGTATCTCAAATGCGCGGTCACCGAACGGTTCCGCATTATCGGTCTCGATAAGGTATGTTGCTTTGACTGCGGATTCGTCATACAAGTCTTTTGTGCAGTATAAAACCAGCTTTTCACGGAACGCTTTCCACATCTCTTCCGGAAGCCCGAGTTTCTGATATTGCTGTAACTTATCACCCACCATTCCGGGCGTAATACCGACAGCTTTGTAATCCTCCGTTGTGTGATAATAAAGCCACTTCGGAGAATACGCGCAGTCGCCGATAACTATTGTATATTCCGATGCAGAGTTCTTTGTTATAAGCTCCATATTTCCGCTAACCATTGCACTTATCTCGTCAGCAGAGAAATCCCTTTCAAGTATCGGCTTAGCCTTATCCCATGACAGTCCCACGCCCGTTATATAGCTGTACAGGCTGTATCCCCTGTCTATCCGGTAGGGTGTGCCGCTATTCAACGGTTTTATGCTTTCAAACCACTTCTCGGTATCGCTTTCGTCAACGAGTCTCATCAGCTCTATCGGTATGCCGCGCAGTTCCAGCTTCCACGGGAACTCAAAATTGTAGTAAGAATCGTCGTCGGTATGTCCTGTAATCAGGTCGGGCATTGACGTGTCCGTTATCTGCTCAAAGCGGTCCGAATCTTTCTCATTGCTGTCGGTCTCTTCCGCATCGGAAGTCATACCCATGTATTTCTGAAGTTTTGCGTCAAACGCCGCCCACGCTTCATCGGTCATTTTCCAATCACCCTCGGAAAAAGCCTGCTTATAAAGCGGGTATTTTTCTTTGACCATTTCGGGAGTTATCCCTGCGTCATAGTAATCAGCCGGAATGTGATAATAAAGCCACTCAGGATTGAAAACGTGCTCACCGCATATTATGTCATACTCGGTTGCAAACTGCGCTATAAGCTCAGTCCTGCTGCCGCTGCGCAGTACGTTTATTTCCTCGTCTGTGTATAATGCATCGTCCGGGATATAACCGCTCTCTTCCTGCATTTTCAGATACGTCGCGTTATCATTCTCTATCGCCTCACAGAGCTCATTTGCGGATATTCCAAGCCAATTGCAATACCAATAGAGATTGAGATTGTCATAAAGTGTGTACGGAGTATCGACATTACGCGCTTTGTTAACGCTGTCAAGCGTTGAGCTCTTTTCGGGGTCGCCGAGCTGCCCTACCGAGTTGCGCACAGTCGAGAAATTCCTTGACCACATCCCATAGAACCAATAATAATAGTCGTGGTCATTGTACGGGAATGGGTCTTCGGGCATTGAGTTGTCTGTCCTGTGAGCGTAAATACTGTCCTCGGGTAATCCGATATATGAAATATCCGGCATCTGTATCAGCTTTCCGTCGTCATCGAAACGCATATCGATCATGGAAATGCTTTCGCCGCCGTTTGTGAAAATATAGCTGTAGTCCGGGTATTCGTCATTGTGTTTTGGCTCACCGAGCAGCGCTTTTACCTCATCAAGTGTTGTTCCGAGCTTTATCTTTCCGTCAAACAGCGAGAAATCCTCACCGGAGCGTATAGCAAGCGATATAAGTTGCTTTCCCTCGGGTATATCGACATCTGTCCCGCTTGTCGCGACAGTCAGACTGCAAATAAGCTCGTCATTCCGCTTGATAAAGTACATTGATGAGCCTTCGCCGCTCTCAGCCGATGCCGTGAGCAGACTGTCAAGTCTCGTTATATCGAATACCGAACAGGGCAGCGTTATGCAATTGTCTTTATAATACAGCATTTGCTTCATTTCTTCAAATGTCACAGTCGGCGCATTTGATTTGCTGCTGTCATCAATATCGGTAGTTATGATTGACGGCTCTGTAACAGTCGTTACATCCGTAGTCACAACCGGAGGCGTGTCGGGATCACGAACCACGATCTTATCCCAGTTCATTATCAGAAGGACAGCCGCGCCGACGATAAGGAACGTTACAGCTGCCATACCGAGCACACGGGTGATATAATAAAGCCGGAGTTCCCTTTTGCTGACATTTTTTTCGACCTCAACAGGCTGCACAAACGTTATGTTGCGGGTCTCGGAAACGATAGCCCGTCTTTTCGGGCGTGACATGGCAAGAGCAATGTAATTGTCGTCGAGCTCGCCGATCAGGTCCATGAAAATGTCTTCGCGTCTCATATTACAATGCCCTCCTTTTCAAGATGTTCGCGCAGCTTTTCACGCATTCGCTGTAAGCTCATTTTGACCTTGCCCTCGGTCATGTTCAGGTCTTCCGCGATGTCCGCGTAGGTGCAGCAGGAAAAATACCGTTTCATAAACATTATCTTTTTATCCCGCGGCAGCGCTGACAGATACTTTTCAATAGCTTTTCTCGCAGCGTTCCGGTCTGCCGTACTCTCAACACTTTCCGATGACGGAAGGCACTCCGCAATCTCGTCATATCCTACCGAGCTGTAACCTCCCCCGCTTTTGAAAGCAGTGCGGTGACGCAGCAGGTCTATCGCGAGGTTTCGTAAGATGCGCATAACAAAAGCACCGAGCTTTGTCGGTCTCTGCGGCGGGATAACATCCCACACCTTAAGATATGTATCGTTAGTGCATTCCTCGCTGTCTTCGTGACTTCCAAGAATGCTGTAAGCCGTTTTCCGACAGCTTTCGCCGTATTTTTTGTCCGTTTCGGTTATAGCGTTTTCGGAGCGGGCAAAGTACAGCTCTATTATCTTTTCGTCGTTCATTTCCGTCCTCCCGCAGGCAGAATTCTTCGTTCTATTAATAATGACGGAAAATCTTGCCGCATCGTAACGCTTTTTCAAAAATTATTTCTACAAAAATATTATACACCGTCGAGCCCCTGTTTGCAACGTATTTATTGCGGGATAGACGGTGTATTTTATTTATGCAATTATGCACGAGTGCCGGCTTGCATTTGTGTTGACCGATAAAATTACAAGGAATCTTGATATTTCTTTGCGGGAGCTACTGCAAAAACGACTCTGAAATTATCATATAAGTGAGTAGGCTTTATCGGGCTGGCAAAATCGACACCTTACTTACGGAAACTCGACCTCGTTATGTGCAGGATAGATGAAAATGCGATAACAGAGCCATTTATTTTTAATTTATCCTTTAAAATCAGCGTAAATTTTTCCTTATATATGAAAGGACTCGAAAGCTCCCAACAAGTTATTCGCAAAATGCACAACTCGCGAGCCCTGTTTTGTGCAAGCATACGAAAAATTGAGTAATTTTTTTAAAAGTCGAAAAAACAGCGAAAATATACCTTAACATTTCGCATAAAAAGTTCCCTTATTATGAGAGGACTAATTGTAGTTTGAAAAGTTGTACAATCCGAGTCGCCAAATCTTTACAGAACTATACAAATTAAACAAACTTATCAAAAATGTTTCAGTTAGCCTTTGAAAACGACCACAAAAATTGGTGATTTTTATCCTTATATATGGGGTACTTACTCAATTAGACTGATTTAGCAACACCTTTGCCCTCAGAAGCTCAAAGGAACATCTGCCATACATAGTACGCTTGATGACTTTTATTTTGTTAACGGTGCCTTCGGCTATCCCATTGTTGTAAGAATGTTCAAT
>JAGBMA010000172.1 GCA_017635095.1 Ruminiclostridium sp.
AGAAAGAGGAGTTCCGGGATATGAGACGCAATACAAGATAATCTATTCCGATGATGAGCAGGTCATAGTGCGTCTTGATGCGCAGTTTGATGAAATGTTCGCCAATGTCAAAAACACGTGTGAGGTCAACTACACGATACTGCTTCTGACCGAGGACGGCTGGAGAGTCGATCTTCTCCGGGATCCGCAATTGTATTAAGAATTTGATAATATGAAATACAGGAGGTCACGACATGAAATCAAGAACAAAGCTTATCTCGGTCGCAGTTGCAGCGACTCTGCTGCTGTCAGGCTGCGGCGGAGTCAACTCGCCTTCCGGGACGGAGCGGGAGAAGGATGTAACAACAAGCGCAGCAGAGACTACGACTGCGGAAGTTACAATGACGGCAGCTACCACTACCACCGCAAGTACGACAACGACGATAGAAACAACAGCCGAGCCGGAGAAAGTACCTGTACAGATAAAATCAGCAGGTCACAGGGACGAGCGTGTTATTCTGTCCGAGCTTAAAGGTAACTACCCCAAAACGACAGAAGAGTACCAAGAGAATATATGGTTCGGGAATGATGATTACTACGACAAGGTGCGGATTATAGATTATCTGCTGGGTGATGCCACATCGGATTTCTCTGAGGACGGAAAGACCATTGTTATAAACTCGGACGCGGCGAATTACAAGGTACGCAACTCTACGAACGCTTTCTCGGACAGTTCGGATAATGATATAGAAGACCGGATCAAGATCTCTATGTTCGGAGACGCTGACAAGTTCGGCTCGGCATACGAGATAAAATACGATGACCCGACAGCTTCGGTAACGAAGTTTGTATATAATGAAAACAGCTTTCCCGACTATTATGCGGACAAAAAGATCGACAAAGTAAATAATATCATTCTCGGCTACACGATAGACGCACCTGTGACGGTAAACGCCTTTGTGTGCAGTTCCGAGGACGGGCTGTCGCTGCTTGTTGATCCTGAATATATGTATGGTCTGCCGATGTTTACGCTTAATGATATAGGCTTTATGATAGGAGATACAAAGGTAGTCGCCGATTCGTTGCTGTTTTCGGCTGCAACGGCGGAAGGGCTTTCGCTCGACACCGCAGATTATGCTTATGCAAAGGTGACGATGCAGGACACCCACGTCGTTTACAGCAAGCAAAAGGGCTACGCGAACACCTGCACCGTCTCTGATATCGAGGAAATAAAGCCATTCTCCGATATCGCGGAACTTGACATCACACATGATACCGACATAATCAGCAGTGTTGATAAAGACCCGCAGATGAAAGAGATATATGACACGATAATGAATGCTAAAGCCGATATTTACGGCGATGATACATACGGTATAATTCTGCTTGACCTCGACTTTGACGAGTATCCGGAGCTGCTTGTCACTTCTGTCATTGAAACAGAGGAAAAGTATATAGAGGGTAAATATATGGCGAAAACAGACGTTTACCGCATGGAAAGCGGTTCGCTGAAAAAGATAAATACACTGGAGCTTGCACGGCTTTCACCGGACGGACGTCTCGGATATATCGGACTTTCCGCATTGCCGGACGGTACGAAGGCATGGTATGTCAATTGGTATGACGATCAGGACTACCTGCTGACGCTTGATGGAGTTGCCTTCACAAAGTACCCGCTGTTTACCAAAGAGCCTACCGATGATCCAATCATGCTGAACGGTGAACCTACCCAGAAATTAGGCGGAGAAGCTGACTATACCGACTATCTGTATATGGGGGAACGTATGGTGCCGAATATAGTTATGAAGCCGGAACCATACAGTGAGTCAGATGAACTGACATATGAAACCCCCGAATGGCATGGTATAAACTCTTATTTCGGTATGTGGGAATTATTCGGCTTTGCAAGAGCAGAGTACGCCAACAGCAATATCGAAACAAGCTACGACCTGTTCAGCGACTGGCTTGGTGATCTTCCGAGTTATGCGGAC
>JAGBMA010000025.1 GCA_017635095.1 Ruminiclostridium sp.
AGCACTTTCACAATTTAAAGTCAAGGCTTTTTTTTCAGAGTAAAGGGTATGTCTGCTTATTCTGCTTATTCAACGCCCCTTGTGCTTAATGACCTGTACAACAGGGTGCAGGAACTTTTCAAGCTGTTCTTTGAGATTAAGGCTTTCGATAAATTCCATTAATTTGTTGTATTTCTTCTTCCATTCCTCGATCTCGGCTTTCAAGCTCTCAACATTCAAGCGCTCCCGAATGGATTTGAGCTGACTGATCTCCGCTTTCTGTGCGTCATTAGCTTTCTGTAATTCCTTCTTTTCTTTGGTAAGCTGCGTCTTTTCCTGCTCCAATGTCTTAATTTTCGCGTTCAGCTTCTTTTCGTTGCTCTCGGAGGCTATCTGCTTCTTGGCGAGCGTGGAAACCTTGTCGTAATCTGAAGCCGCGACAGTTATCTTACCGCCGAACACGGTCTTTTTGGTTTCAATGCTGTTGATGTCGTTGATCTGACTGGCTTTTCCGGCGCTCTCGGCAATAAGTGCCTGCTGTTCCGCAAGCTGTGAAGCGGTTTCGGAAAGTTCCTCGGTCTTGGCGGTCAATTCTTCCGTGACCTGCTCTATCTCTGACTGCTTGGCGGCAAGGTCGGTAGTGATACTCTCAACGGCTTCGCGCTTCTCCTGATACTGCCTGTCAAGGCGCTCAATGACTGCTTCTGCGTCCGTTATTATCTGTTCGCGCTGGTGAAGCACATACTCCGCACTCTTGGTCTTGCCCTCAATGGCAGCAAGCTCTTTCTGACGTTCCTGCTTCTTGTAGTCGAGGACGGAGAGGTGTTCGTTATGCGTTCCGAGCTGTTCCCACTCAATGCCGCGAGTAAGCATTACAGCAGAAAGTGCTTCTTTCTCACTCTCAATCCACTTCTTGGTGTTCGTTTCCAGCTTACCCTCGCCCTTGAAGCCCTGCTGCTCCAATGCCTTTGACAGCGTGTTCCGTGTGGATAAACCGCGCTTCTGTCCGGTGGCGAACGGCACGAAATCAATGTGAACGTGCGGTGTTGCTTCATCGAGGTGGATAACTGCATTGAATACCCGAAGGTGCGGATTGCGCTTTATGAAGCCTTCCGTGAACTCCTGCAATATCTCGGTGGCGGTCTTGGCTGCGTCTGAACCTACCGGCGTATCGTCCATATTCCCGACTTGAAAGATGACCTCGTAAAACTCCTTTTCCTGCCTGCCGTGTCTGATGTGTTCCCGATAGTCGTGGATTATCCTGTCCTTGCGGGTCTGACGGGCATTGAAGTCTTTGAGAGCGTCATCAAACAGCTCGTGATACACCTGCTTAATGTCGTCTTTGACGATAGTGATGTTGTCTTTAACGCGGGTGCGGTCAACATTCTCGGCTATGAACTTCCGGTTGTTGTGGTTGACATCGCCCTTGTCGATCTGACCGCTTATCGTTCTTTTAATCATTTCACCATTCCTCTCTTAACTTGTAGTATCTTGCTGTATTCTGTTGAGCGTGTCGATGTGTGACGGTCGTGACGATGTTTTGGGGAGTGGGCGCGGTGTCAAAAAGACCGTCACCATCGACACACATCGTCACGCCTGCGGTGGAATCCATAAATGTACCTGTCTGCCGCTGTGCGTTCGGCTGCTGCTGTACCTTATGCCGTGTTCGTTGAACAAGCGTCCGGCATTGATGTTGAGCCTGTAAGTCAAGGCGTTGGGCTTCATATCGGTGTGCAGCTTCTCGGCAAGCTCTGTCGGCGTACCCTGCCATTCGGTATTGTCGGCGGTGATAAAGCCTGCAACAGCTTCAAGCAGCGGGTCGGGCGTTGCTTTCCACAACTGCGTTTCCGTGCTTTCGAGCTGCCACGACAGCTTGTCCATATCTCTGACAAGGTGCAGCTTCTGATCCTGCTGGTCTCTGCCGGAGACTTCAAGGGTCGCTGTGTTGGCGGTGCGGCTCTCTTTGGTGAGCAGGAACGCTCCGTCCGCTGCACCGAGCAGACCGTTTGTGCCGGAGATCATATCGAACTTGTCCTCGGAACGCTGCTTGCGGGTGTGGTGTACTATTATTAAGCATACTCCGTACTTGTCCGCGAACTGTTTGAGCTGCGCTATGACCTCGTAGTCGTTGGCGTAGCTGTAATTGTCGCCGCCCGCGTCCCGTATCTTCTGCAAGGTGTCTATGATGATAAGACGGGTGTCGCCGTGAGCCTTGATAAAACCTGTCAACTGTTCGTTAAGCCCGTTGTCAAGCGAATTTGAGCTTACCGCAAAGTAAAGGTTATCCGCACACTCCGTACCGAACATTCTGTAAAGCCGTTCCTGCAAACGCCTGTGGTCGTCCTCCAATGCAAGGTACAGCACCGTACTC
>JAGBMA010000173.1 GCA_017635095.1 Ruminiclostridium sp.
ATGAGGACGGGACTGCAATATCGACACCTGAAAACGAAAGAATGACACGCGACTATATCGCATACGCGAGCGTATTCAAGGAGATAACCGGTCTTGACGCAAAGTGTCTCGATCCCGGCGATTCTCTGCTGCTTACCAAGCCTGACCGGAATGAGGATAATTTTATAGAAAAAGCAAGAGAGAATATCGACAGTCTCAATACCATGTCAAAGGACCTGCGCGACCTGATGAAGAAGTACCGCGACGAGCAGGAGATCGAGATCGGCGGCGGTGATCTTAGTGAGGAAGCACGCACCCGAATGGAAGCCTTCGATTATGTCCGCGAGCAGTTTGTTTACGGTAATCAGAGTGCGGAACTACACACTCTCGGTATTCTGAATACGCAGGCGTGACCTGCAAAAGGAGTAATATATATGCGGATAATCAACCATGGGTGTCTTGCCGGTATTCTGTTTTTATTGCTGTGTATTTCATCGTGCAGTACACAAAGCTTCCCGGCGCAGATTGACCCTGACACCAGCCGGTTTGACACTGGATATACATCGTACAGCGATGATTATACTGCCGAACAGGACTACAGCAATATCATAGCTTTCACGGACAAGCAAGAATACCCGCCCACATTTGAAAAGATCACAGTAACGATAAAAAATGAAAACCCCGGGAAAGGCTTTTATTTCTTCACCATACCGGTCATCGAGTACAATGACAACGGCGTGTGGAAACGCTTGAATTATTCGCCCGAAAGCTATAAAATACCGGAGCAATGGGCATTATGTGCGATATCAGACGATACCGAGCGCCAGTTCAGCACGGTGATGAGTATCTTTGGCGACAGGTTGGAAGGCAGCTGGAACCCGGGAGAGTATCGCACTGTGGTTTTCGTCGGAAAAGAGACGGTATATGCGCCATTCGCTATAATTGATACCTGACTTCGTGCGCACGGGTTTCGACTTGTGCGTCTGCTCCTTGTTTAAAACCTGTAATCACTTTGTAACCGGATTGTAAACGGTTTGTAATTGCATTTTATGGGATTATGTGGTATAATATAGAATAAGCAGGTGATATATTTGAAAGGAACAGTCAAAAAAGTAGCCAAAGTAGTAATTGTTTTATTAACAGTAATCGTGCTTTTGACTTTAATATTTGTTATTTCTGGATGTAACTCATTAAAGCGTGAGAATGAGGATTTGAATAAATCATACGAAGAAAACGAAAGCTTTTATCTTAATGATAAACAAGATGAATCAAAATTAACATATCTCGAACACAAATCCATCTTTCGTAATTCCATGAAAGAATTAATGTCCTGTGATGAATATAAAGGAAAGGATATGGAAGGAAAAGTTGCAATTATTGAGTCTCAATTAAAGGATCTCTGTTTAGAAGGACATATTGACGATTATAAGCTTAACTATGAAGCCGGTAGACCTGTTTTTTATTGTTACTATATCGGAGGTGGAATCGGAATAATAGATATTGAAAAATGAATATTGTTTTTCACTCCATGCAATAATAAATATAACACAAAAAAGACATTGCTATGAATTCATCTACTAATTTATATCCTGAAGAGGAAACAAATGCTATCTTCCAACGATCCTTATAACCATGAAAACCTGCTCCGCCGTGCTGGAAAGATTTTCCGCAGCGTTCTCTGTATTCATCGCATCATCAAGACTGCGAACAGTCCGGAGTATCGGAAAATAAGCGTCAATGCCGCACTCATTAAGGGTCGCGGCATCTTTTGTTACACTGCCAGCGAAGGCTATGACAGGCTTTCCGTACTTCTTTGCAAGTCTTGCGACACCTACGGGAGCCTTTCCCATAGCGGTCTGTGCATCGAGCCGACCTTCGCCGGTGATGATGATATCGGCGTTTCTGATGTATGATTCGAGGTTTGTCTCCTGTAAAACAAGCTCCACACCCGGCATGAGCTCTGCATTTGTGTAAGAGCGAAATGCAAAGCCGAGACCGCCTGCTGCACCCGCTCCGGGATAGTCGGGGTCAGCGTCCGGATTTATCGTTTTGGTGAGTTCAGCGAAGTTTGCGAGCCACTTGTCCATAACGGAAAGACTTTCCGGCGATGCTCCCTTCTGTGGGGCAAACACAACGCTGCACCCATTCACGCCACACAGGGGATTGGTTACATCACAGGCGATACTGAACCTGCACTCCGACAGCTCCGGCAGCACATTGTCATTGGTAATGCGGACAAGCCCGGAAAGTCCTTCTGCACCGTGCGGTATCTGCTTACCGTTCCCGTCAAGCAAGCCATAGCCGAGAGCTTGCAGCATACCCGCCCCGCCGTCGTTTGTGGCACTGCCGCCGATACCGATTATGAAGTCGCGGCAGCCGTGAGATACAGCGTCCCTTATCATCTCGCCTACGCCGTATGTTGTCGTCTTCATCGGGTCACGCTTATCCGGCGGAACGAGAGTAAGCCCAGCAGCCGCCGACATCTCCATAACTGCGGTATTGTTCTCCCTGATAATGCCGTATTTTGCAATCACGGGCTTGCCACAGGGGTCGGTCACTTCGACA
>JAGBMA010000026.1 GCA_017635095.1 Ruminiclostridium sp.
AGCACTTTCACAATTTAAAGTCAAGGCTTTTTTTTCAGAGTAAAGGGTATGTCTGCTTATTCTGCTTATTCAACGCCCCTTGTGCTTAATGACCTGTACAACAGGGTGCAGGAACTTTTCAAGCTGTTCTTTGAGATTAAGACTTTCGATAAATTCCATTAACTTGTTGTATTTCTTCTTCCAGTCCTCGATCTCGGCTTTCAGTTTTTCGACATTTAAACGCTCCCGGACAGATTTCAGAAGGCTTATCTCTTTTGCCTGCTCGTCATTCTTATTCTGCAATTCCTCCTTTTCTTTGGCAAGCTGCGTCTTTTCCTGCTCCAATGTCTTAATTTTCGCGTTCAGCTTCTTTTCGTTGCTTTCGGCGGCTATCTGCTTCTTTGCGAGTGTGGAAACCTTGTCGTAATCAGAAGCCGCGACAGTTATCTTACCGCCGAATACGGTCTTTTTGGTTTCAATGCTGTTGATGTCTTTGATCTGACTGGCTTTACCGGCGCTCTCGGCAATAAGTGCCTGCTGCTCCGCAAGCTGTGAAGCGGTTTCGGAGAGTTCCTCGGTCTTGGCGGTCAATTCTTCCGTGACCTGCGCTATCTCTGACTGTTTGGCGGCAAGGTCGGAAGTTATGCTTTCAACGGCTTCACGCTTCTCCTGATACTGCCCGTCAAGGCGCTTAATGACTGCTTCTGCGTCCGTTATTATCTGTTCGCGCTGGTGAAGCACATACTCCGCACTCTTGGTCTTGTCCTCAATGGCGGCAAGCTCTTTCTGACGTTCCTGCTTCTTGTAGTCAAGGACGGAGAGGTGCTCGTTATGCGTTCCGAGCTGTTCCCACTCAATGCCGCGAGTGAGCATAACCTCTGCAAGCGCAGCCTTTTCGCTTTCGATCCACTTCTTGGTGTTCGTTTCCAGCTTACCCTCGCCCTTGAAGCCCTGCTGTTCCAATGCCTTTGACAGCGTGTTCCGTGTGGATAAACCACGCTTCTGTCCGGTGGCGAACGGCACAAAATCAATGTGAACGTGCGGCGTGGCTTCGTCAAGGTGGATAACTGCATTGAATACCCGAAGGTGCGGATTGCGCTTTATGAAGCCCTCCGTGAACTCCTGCAATATCTCCGTGGCGGTCTTGGCTGCGTCCGAGCCTACCGGTGTGTCGTCCTTGTTCCCTACCTGAAAGATCACCTCGTAGAACTCCTTTTCCTGCCGTCCGTGACGGATATGCTCGCGGTAGTCGTGTATTATCCTGTCCTTGCGGGTCTGACGGGCATTGAAGTCTTTGAGTGCGTCATCAAACAGCTCGTGATAAACCTGTTTAATGTCGTCTTTTACGATAGTGATGTTGTCTTTAACGCGGGTGCGGTCAACATTCTCGGCTATGAACTTCCGGTTGTTGTGGTTTACATCGCCCTTGTCGATCTGACCGCTTATCGTTCTTTTGATCATTTCACCATTCCTCTCTTAACTTGTAGTATCTTGCTGTATTCTGTTGAGCGTGTCGATGCGTGACGGTCGTGACGATGTTTGAGAGAGTGGGTGCGGTGTCAAAAAGACCGTCATCATCGACACACATCGTCACGCCTGCGGCGGAATCCATAAATGTACCTGTCTGCCGCTGTGCGTCCGGCTGCTGCTGTACCTTATGCCGTGTTCATTGAACAAGCGCCCGGCATTGATGTTGAGCCTGTAAGTCAAGGCGTTGGGCTTCATATCGGTGTGCAGCTTCTCGGCAAGCTCTGTCGGCGTACCCTGCCATTCGGGATTGTCGGCGGTGATAAAACCTGCAACAGCTTCAAGCAGCGGGTCGGGCGGGGCTTTCCACAACTGCGTTTCGGTGCTTTCGAGCTGCCACGACAGCTTGTCCATATCTCTGACAAGGTGCAGCTTCTGATCCTGCTGGTCTCTGCCGGAAACTTCAAGTGTCGCGGTGTTGGCCTGTTTGAGCTGCGCTATGACCTCGTAGTCGTTGGCGTAGCTGTAATTGTCGCCGCCCGCGTCCCGTATCTTCTGCAAGGTGTCTATGATGATAAGGCGGGTGTCGCTGTGAGCCTTGATAAAACCTGTCAATTGTTCGTTAAGCCCGTTGTCAAGCGAATTTGAGCTTACCGCAAAGTAAAGGTTATCCGCACACTCCGTACCGAACATTCTGTAAAGCCGTTCCTGCAAACGCCTGTGGTCGTCCTCCAATGCAAGGTACAGCACCGTACTC
>JAGBMA010000174.1 GCA_017635095.1 Ruminiclostridium sp.
TCTTATGCCGCTGATTAAAGCGCATCCATGCGCTATTGGGGCGGCATAGTCAGAGCATCCTGCTCTGGCATCGGATACAAGGAAAGCCGACGAAGCCGGGCTGGCGCCCGGTTAGGAGGTTTGACGCAGTAGACGGCGTGGATAGCTCTTTTTCTCTCAAATTGGGTTTTTAGAGGTTCCCTTTATTTCATTATCTCAGGCAGCCGGTCATAATCCAGGTTTTCGACTGCCGATATCATATTCTTTACGCGCTCTTTTTCCGGTTCGGGGATACTGTAATCCCGGAAGCTTCCGACGATCTCGTTGATATTGTCGAACTGGAATGCATCAAGCGCTTCTTTTATGAGCCCGTAGGCTTCTTTAAGCTCCTCCGCGGAGATCGGCGGCTTGTCGCCGTCATCTTCCTCCGGGGTCTCGCCGATAAGGGGTCGGAGCCGCTCACCCAGATCCCTGCATCTCGACAGAAGCTCGTCTATCTTCTCTCCGAGCTTTCCGGTGTCCCCCTGCTTGCCCGCAGTCTCAAGCTCCTGGGCGAGCTCGCCGATATCGGCGGCTCCTATGATGCGGGAAGTGCTCTTCATAGCGTGTATCTTTATGGTTGCGTTCCCGATATCGCCGGCCTGCCAGTACCGCTCGGTCTCGTCGGCGTGGTCCCCTATCATGCCCGCGTAGGTTTTAAGCGTTTCCATGTACGCTTCCTCACCGCCGCAGTTCTTTATGCCCGCAGTCGTATCTATCTCCGGGATCTCCTCTATGAAAGGCGGCAGCCCGGACGCGGGGGCATTCTCCGGCTCCGCCGCGCCGTCGTCATCGTCATATTTCAGCACCTTTTCCGCCGGCAGATACTCCGCAAGCATAGCTTCGAGCTTCGCGGAATCTATCGGCTTGGTCAGGTAATCGTCAAAACCCGCCGCGAGATACTGCTCACGGGCACCGGATATCGCGTTCGCCGTGAGGCAGATCGTCGGGGTGGAAAGGTTCGGGTTCTTCTCCTGGGAACGTATCTCATGGAGGGTCTCGATACCATCCTTTTCCGGCATCATATGGTCGAGGAAGATGATATCGTATTTCTTGTCGTAGGCAAGAGAAACTCCCTCGGCACCGCTGTTCGCGGTGTCTATCTTCACGGCGGTCTGTTTGAGCAGGCTTCTGAACACCACAAGGTTCATGGGCGTATCATCGACCACAAGCACTTCCGCGGTGGGCGCGCGGAACTTTTCATGGTACTTCCTGCGCTTGCCGAGAGAAGCTTTGTAGGCTGCGGCATAATCGCCGAGTTCCTCCCACTTCACGACACGCTGTTTAAGCTCGAACGAGAACTTTGAACCGAGCCCGTAGATGCTCTCCGCCACGAGGGAAGAATCCATCATCTCAAGCAGCCGCTTCGTTATGCTCATTCCGAGACCAGTACCCTCGACGTTGCGGTTTCTCTCCTCGTCTATGCGGTCAAACTCGGAGAAGAGCTTGCGCATATCCTCTTTTCTGATGCCTATGCCCGTATCCTTGACCATTACCCGGAGCATTATATGATCCGGCTCCTCGGGTATCGTTTCGTAGCGGATACCGAATGTGACCGTACCTGTCTCGGTGTACTTGACTGCATTCGTAAGTATATTCGTGATGACCTGCTTGATGCGGACTTCGTCGCCGTGGAGCTGTTTCGGGACTGTCTCGCTTATCTCAAGGTCAAGCTTGAGCCCCTTATCGTCGGCCTTGGTCTGTATCATATTCACAAGGTCGTTGATAACGCTCGACAGGTCATAATCCACCGGGATTATCTCCATCTTGCCCGCTTCGATCTTCGAGAAGTCGAGGATATCGTTCACAAGTCCCAGAAGCGTTGAACCCGCAGTTCTTATGCTTTCGGCATAGGTGAGGATATTGCGGTCGTCGCATTCGCGGAGTATCATCTCGTTCATGCCGAGAACGGCATTGATCGGCGTTCTGATCTCGTGGGACATATTGGAAAGGAATGAGGATTTCGCTTCGCTTGCAGCAAGGGCGCGCTCGGACATATCTATGAGCTTTTCACGCTCGGCCTTCTCGGAGTTGATATCCTCGGCAAGCCACAGCACATGGGTGACTTTACCGGCTCTGCCGCGCTGGGATACCATGAATCTTACTCTGACCCATTTATGTGTGCTCGTGAGCATCTCCAGCGCTATGGATTCGGTGTCGCGAAGGCGCCGGTCAAGGGTCGCGAAGTTTATGAAGCTCATGACATCGTCCATGGACGATTCGTCCGTCATCTGTCTCATGCTCGCTATCATAAGCTTCTGGGCATCGCCGCGCTGGTCCCTGATATGGCTGTTGACGATGCTGTTCTCGGATTTTATGACGCTGAAGCTGTCCTCGACAAGGTCGATATCGAAAACGGTCATGTAGATGTTTGAGATAGATGCCATCTGAGTATTGAGGTTTCTTGCAGCCTCGGATATCTCGTCACGCTTGCGCTTCTCTTCATCTATGCTCTCAACGAGCCACAGAACGTGCTCGATCGCGCCGTCATCGCTGCACCTCGATACGACGAAACGGGCTCTGCACCAGATCTCGTCGTTGTTAAGGAACTCCTGGGTGATCGTATTTGTCTCAAGAAGCCTGTCATCAAGGGTGGAGAAGTCGATGAATTCACGCATAGCCTGTCTGGTGCTCCGGCTTGTGATCCTGTCAACTATGGCAAGAGCGGACGACTGGGCATTATCCATATAATCGGTGTTGAGATCGGCAATATTGGCAGCGTGGGTCTTGACCTCGCGGAACCTGTCATTCTCAAGATCTATATCGTACATGGTGAAGTAGATGTTTGCAACGGAGGACACCTGCTCATTCATCATCTTGACTGCGTCCATTACCGTATCACGTTCGCGCTTCTCGGCGTCGATATCCTCGATGAGATACATTGCCGTGGAGACGCGTCCGTCGGCAAGCCTTCCGGACACTATGTAACGGGCTCTGCGCCATTTCTTGTCGGCGCTGAGAAACTCGGAAGTTATGGTGCTCCGGTCTTTGAGGCGGGAATCGAGCTTTGAGAAATCCACGAAATCGAGAATGCTTTCCCGGGTCGATTCGTCCGAAAAACGCGTCATTATCGCGCGGATCATCTGCTGGCAGTTATTTCTTGTCTCGCCGATGATACGGGCGGCTTCCGCCTTGTTGTTCTGCACCTCGGTGAAAGTATCGGTCACGAAGTTTATCTCATGCATCGAGATGTATATTTCCGCAGTGGAAGAAAGCTGCTTGCTTATCTGCTCGGTCATGCGGCTGTGCCGTGCGGAGCTTCCCATTATCCCGGTCACCACAAGAACGATCGCGGCTGCTACCACAACGGTAAGGACAAGTATCAGGCTGAGCGAGCCGAATACGCTTGAGGCATTCTTTACCGAGATGCAGCGCCAGCCGTTCTGCATATCCGCGTAATAAGCTATGTAATGGGAATCGCCGAGAACAAATTCAAAATAGTTGTTTTCGACCGCTCTGACGTTTTCCATTATCATAGCGCCGAGAGTTCCGGTCTCGGAGGTATAGTCATTCCCTATCTCGGACTTGTCGGAATGCGCAACCACCACGCCGTGGTCGTTAAGTATCATTTCAAAGTCCGCAAGTCCGGACGTTACCGCATCTTCGGTGATCTGCTGGATCTGGTCGAGGGACACGTCCACGGAGATAACGCTCACGCCGTCGCAGAGGGTCTTGCCTATCGCAAGCATGGTGTTTCCGGTCTGGACATCGACATAGGGCTCAAGGATCGCTATTTCGCCTTTCTTCTCTAAGGCATTCGTGTACCACGGCCGCGCCTTTGCATCATAATCCGCCGGCGGTTCCCAGTTCGTGCCGCTGAAAAACCTTCCGTTTATGTAGCCGTACAGACCGGTCATATTTTCAAGCACCGCGCTTCTGATAGCGGTGGACTGGCCGACAAGATAGTCCTGTATCTCGCTGTCCGACCTTTTTTCAGCTATCATACCGTCGAGAGTATATGCGGAAAGCTTTATGGAATCCACATTGGTGGAAAGGTAATTGTCAAACTGCTCGGCAGCCTTTACAGATGACAGCTCGCCTTTCAGGATAATATTGTCCCGCTCTCTGAAATATACCATGTTATAGTACATGATAACGATCCCGACAAAAAACACAATGACAAGTATGCTTACTAAAAGCGTGCGCACTGTGCCGTTACCAAGCAGTGCTTTTTTAATGTTCATTCGTTCTTCTCCTTATTCCCCCGGGAAATTTTCTGCAAAAGATCACCCGTTTACCGTCCCCTGTTTCAGTTCAAACGAAAACTTTGAGCCAAGCTCATATACGCTTTCGACTTCAAGATCAGAATCCATCATACGAAGCAGTTTTTTGGTGATACCGGCGCCGATGCCGTTTCCGCCGGCGCTGTCGTCAGGACCGGAATAATACTGCTCGATCTCCTCGCGCTTCATGCCGATACCGGTGTCCTTGACCACGACGCTGAGCATGACGCTTCCCGGCTCGTTCTCTGCCTCCTCACAGCCGACAGAGAGTGTCACGGTCCCCTTCCGGGTGTACTTGACCGCGTTCGTGAGAAGGTTCATCACAATCTGTCTGAACCGATCCTTATCTCCGTACAGCTTCCCCGGCACATTGCCGCTTATCTCGGTAACGAACCGCAGTCCCTTTTCGGCGGCTTTCATCTGTATTATATCCTTCAT
Source organism: Ruminiclostridium sp. (assembly GCA_017635095.1). GTDB lineage: Bacteria > Bacillota > Clostridia > Oscillospirales > Ruminococcaceae > Ruminiclostridium_E. The sequence continues at coordinate 4,680 of JAGBMA010000174.1, forward strand.
CTCGCCGATAACTTCGTTAAGATCATATTCCGCGGGGACGATCTTCAGCTTTCCCGCTTCTATTGCCGAATAGTCCAGGATATCGTTGATGATGCCGAGGAGCTCTGCGCCGTCGCGGCGTATTTTCTCTGAGCACTCGATGATATGCTCGTCCCTGCTGTCGCGGCGTATTATCTCGTTGGTATTGAGCACGGAATCGAGAGGAGTGCGTATCTCCTGGGACATATTGGACAGGAACGACGATTTCGCTTCGTTGGCTGCTATCGCGCGCTCGGACATATCTCTGAGCTTATCACGCTGCTGTTTTTCGGAGTCTATATCCTCGGTCAGCCAGAGGACATGGGTGGGACGTCCGTTTTCGCTGCGGCGCGAGGCGACGAATCTGCCGCGTCTCCACTGTTTGTCCCTGTTCATGAACTCTATCGCTATCGTGTCCCTGTTGCGGAGCCTCTTGTCGAGGGTATCCACATTGAGGAATCTCAGTACGCGGGCTCGGGCGGAATCGTCCGTTACCGTTGCCATGATCCGGTTCAGCGTCTCACGGGCGTTTTCATGCACGGCGGAAAGATCTTCGCCCACAAGGCGGATGTCCGATTTCATTTCCGTGAACGTATCGTTGTCGATGTCGATATCGTGGGCGGTAAGATAGATATTTGCAATGGACGAGATCTGGTAATTGAGCTCGCGTGCCGTATTTGCAAGTTTTTCACGCGTTCTTCTCTCCGCGTCTATGTTTTCAACTGCCCATATAACGTGGGAGATCTCTCCGTCATCGGTACGCTGGGAGAGGATAAATCTTCCTCTGCACCAGCTTCCGCGGGAATTCAGGAACTCCACTGTAGCCGTTCCCGTTTCAGCCACATTTTTCCTGATACTATCGTATTCTATGAATTCAAGGACGTCGTCGAGACAGCTCTTGTCCGTGAGCTTGGTCATGGCGGAGCGGAGCACCTGCTGTGCGTTGTGCACATCATTGCCTATAGCGTTCTGGACAACGGAATCGTTCATCTTGATGATCGTGAACGTGTCGTTTATTATGTCAAGATCGTGAACAGAGGTGTAGATGTTGGCGATAGAACCGAGCTGGGAACTGAGCTGCTTTGCGGTATCGTGCATCTTATCGCTGTCACGCCTCTCAGCGTCGATATCCTCTATGAGGTACATCGCGCCGGCGACCCGTCCGTCCGCAAGTCTTCCCGATACGATATAGCGCGCCCTGCGCCATTTGTTATCCGCGCTCAGGAACTCGCAGGTTATGGTGTTGCGGTCTTTAAGGCGTGCATTGAGCTTGGAAAAATCAACAAAGTCGAGGATACTGCTCCGGGTAGAATCATCGGAAAACTTCGTCATTATCGCGCGGATCATCTGCTGGCAGTTGTTCCGGGTCTCACCGATCATCTTCGACGCTTCTTCCTTGTTGTTGCGCACCTCGATGAACGTATCCGTGACGAAGTTTATCTCATACAGCGATATGTAGATATCCGCGGTCGATGAGAGCTGCTTGCTGAGGCGCTCGGCTATGATGCTGCGGTTCGCAGAGCTTATCGTCATTCCCGCGATCATTCCCGCGATCACTATTACCACAACGATAGTGAGCAATAATATAACGGTGATCGACGCGAACGTTCTCGTGGTGTCTTTTACGGAAACGCAGATCCAGTCGTTATGTATCTTCGTGGAGTAAACGATATAATGCAAAGCGCTGTGTGATATCTCAAAATAGTTTTCCCTGGACGAACGGAGCTCCTTGAAGATCTCCGCGCCGAGGGACCCGTTCTCTTCACCGAATGACTTTCCGACTTCCGCCACGTCCGAATGCGCTATAACGGAGCCCGAAGCGTCGATGATAAATTCTGTATCCGACATTCCGGAACCTACCGCCTGCTCGGTTATTTCCTGTATCCTTTCAAGCGTCATATCGAATGCAACAACGCTCTTTCCGTCCACGAGCGTCTTTGCGAGAGCCATCATCATATTCCCGGTCTGTGCGTCAAGGTACGGCTCTATTATCACGATCTCTCCGGCGTTCGCCATAGCCTTTATATACCACGGACGTTCCGTTGCCACAAATCCGTCAGGGGGCCTCCAGTTCGAGCCCGACACGAACTTGCCGTTTATATAGCCGTACATTCCGGTCGTATTCTCAAAAACCGTGTTCATTATCGCGTTGGACTGGCCCACAAGGTAATCGAGTATCTCGGCGTCGCTCTTGTTATCCGCAAGCATTCCGTCGAGCGTGTAAGAGGTCATCTTTAAAGCATCAAGGCTCGTGGAGAGATATTCGTTGAACTCTGTTGCAGTCTGGACAGCCGATGTCTCGCCGTTCTTGATTATGAGCTCACGTTCCCTTGTATAGACCATGTTGTAATAAAACAATACCACCCCGACAAAGAACATGAGAATAAAAATGCTCACCAGCAGGGTTCTCATGCCTGATCGTCCGAGACTTTTTATTTTCTCTGTCATAATGACCTCCGCATTTATCTTCCAAAATACGCACAAAGCCTGCAAGTACCGATAAACCGGCGCTTACAGGCATAAATATCTGTTATCGGAGACGGGGCACAGCAAAAGCACGATGCCGGCGCTGCTGCAATTCCCGGTTTTAAAGCGAGTACCAAGCATTTTATCCGCCCCCTTCAATCTGTTTCGGTTCTCCGGAATTTATTATCCTAACAATTATAACATATTCCGCAAAAAAAGTAAAGCACTTGGAAACGTTTTGTTGTAAAACTTTAGTAACAAAAAAACACGGACGGTACGGAAATCACCGTATCGTCCGTATGTTTCTGCCATGTGCGCCGGTTATGCAAGCTTACCGTAATCCTCGTCCGCGACCGGTTCGCACCACTCGGTAGATGCGTTCTCTCCGGGCACCTCGAACGCAAGGTGGCTGAACCAGGAGTCGGGAGCCGCACCGTGCCAGTGCTTCACATTCGCCGGTATGTTTATGACCGTCCCGGGCACGAGCTCCTGAGCGGGCTTGCCCCATTCCTGATAATAGCCCCTGCCGCCGACGCATATGAGCATCTGACCTCCGGCAGCGTCGGAATGGTGTATATGCCAGTTGTTGCGGCAGGCGGGCTCGAAAGTGACATTGAACACCGGGACCTGCTTATCGGAAAGCGGTGCGAGATAGCTCTGACCGACAAAGAACTGACCGTAGGGATTGGGTTCGCCTATGGGGAAGAAGATCGTGTTCTGATACCTGTCCTTTTCGGTATTTTCGGGCTGAGGGTCATTCCAGACTTCCTTGGCGAGCCGGAATACTGCCCAGCCTTTCGGCCAGCCGCAGTACATCGTCGCGTGTGTTATTATTGCAGCGATCTCTTCCTTTGTAACGCCGTGAGCCTTTGCGTTCTGCAGGTGGTAAGAAAGGGAGCTGTCGGTGATGCCGGAAGCCATGAGCGACACGACCGTTATGATGCACTTAGTCTTTGTGTCTATCGCTTCTTCGTTCCATACTTCGCCGAACAGCACGTCGTCGTTGAGATGCGCGAACATGGGCGCAAAATCGCCGAGCTGCTGTCTTCCCGCGGTCTGTGTTATCTTTTCTTTCATTGCGTTGTCCTCCGTTATTGCATTTCCCGGGCTTTTACACAAGTCCGGGGATATTTCATATCCGACTCTCCGATCTCATGAAAAGCTCAAGTTCTTTATGAAACAGTTCAAATGCTGAATTTTCATCATCGTTCATTTCAGTCAGATACCTGTCCCACAAAACAGAGCCGGTAACATTGTATTTCGCGGCAAGCCATTCGTTGAACCTGTCATATTCCGATTTGCCGTAATCAATATTCTCGCTCCTTGCGAGCTCCTGATACCCCTCCAAAAAACAGCGGAGCCCGATCAGCGATCTTTCACCTATGTACATTCCGGGTTTTTCCATGACCTTCATCATCACGTCCAGAATACCGGGACTTTCCGATACGATGAACTTTCTGTCGGATCCCGGGATACCGCCGTCCGCGACGTAACGTTCGACCCGCATTTTAAGGTCGTATTTCTGCCGCAGTACGACGATCGTGTTCATCATCGGGGACGCGTGGTGCAGATCTATCGCAGCCTGATCCTCCCATGAATCTATAAGCAGAACGGTTTCCGGGGAATCAAGGGGCTGAAAATATTCATACCTCAGATTTCCCTTTTCACTGCGGATCTTATCTACCGTCCCACTTGCGACCATTTCCTCCGCGAATTTTCTTGCGTTTCCGTTTTCTCCGCTGTAATAAATATTTACTGTTATACTCATTTTTCCACCAACATCTTTCTTACGCAGTTATATATCATCTTATAGACCGAACACTTCGTGAATTTCACGCCCGCTTCTTCCATTGCCGCAAGCTGTTTTTCGGTGGTCACGGCATACGGATAGATACCGAACATAAACGGGAAAAACACGAATATAAAGCGTTCCCGCGCGTCCTCGTCCATTTCCGGACAGAACTTCGTCAGGCATTTTCTCACCGCGTCAAGGGAACCGCCGTAGGATCTCTTGAACTCCGTCAGGCGCTCGGGGCGGGAATTTTCCTCCATGTCGTAATGGTTCATCGACAGCAGCTTCAGGAGCCGGGGGCGGTTTTCGAGGGAGTGGGCTATCGCTCCCGCAAGCTCGTCGGCGGTAAGGGTATCGTTGTCGTGTATGACAGCCAGCAGGTCGGCGTTCCAGAGATCATACTCACGCTGCATAAGCGCAAGGAATATCTCTTCTTTCGTCCGGAAATAGTTATAGATCGACGGGCGGGAAAACGACGTTTCCCGGCTTATATCCCCAAGCGTGATATCCCGGAAATTCATTGTGCCGTAGAGCTTCTCACAGGCGTTTATTATCTCGTCTTTGCGCGAATTGGTAAGTTCTCTCGATCCTTTTGGCATGATCTCCTCCTGTTTTACGGCGCCGGCAGAATGCGGCGGGACGGGGCGGGCAAAAATCTCTGACACATCGTTGTATCAGGCGCAGGCATTTCGGTCGATATGCCCGCGATATACCCACAAATACTATTATACACGATTCTGACGAAATGTCAATACCGCAGCGGGATTTTTCCGGTACATACAGTCCGCAGTTCCGCGTGATCGCAGGACAGAACGGGGAGCAGGACAGATAAAATGCACCAAATTTTATAACGACAGACGCCCCGGAGACAGAATTTTGCACGAAAATCAGTTGTACAGCGATCGGGGTCTTGATTTTACCTCAGGATATATGGTATAATGTGAAGAAAATAAGAAAAACAACGCAACGACACACGCAGCAGGGTCCCGCCCCGCATAAGTCTGATCACGGTAACGCGGACAGCTTATGACGCTGCGTGTTTTTGTCTGCAAAAGAAAGGAACAGAAGATATGCCACAGAATCAGTTTCAGAGAATGATGTTCGCACTTATGACGGTCATCATCACCGTCCATGCCTATGTGTTCTACAGCCTTTATGTGATAAACGGCGCAACGCTTATGTCGGTAACGGGGAAAGATACCGTGATAGGCGCGATAGACGCTATGGGCGGAGTTTATATGTTCGGTACGAACCTGCCGATATGGGCTGTTGTCGCAGTCGAATTCGTTTTCGCCTACACCCTTGAGATATTCGTCGGGAGCCCCCTTTCATTCAGGCTCGCAAGCAAGGTCTTCGACCCTGCAAAGACCCACCCCGTTTTGTTCGAGACCGCGATAATCTGCGCCACAGTCGGGATAATGTGCCCCGCCATGAGCTTTATCGCAGCGTTCCTCTACTATCCCTATTACGCGGGATTTTCGGTCGTAACGCTTCTCGCCAACTGGCTCAGGCTCGTATGCTTCAATTTCCCGTTCGCGTTCTTCTCACAGCTTTTCTTCATTCAGCCGCTTATCCGTACCCTCTTCAAGCTCATTTTCGTCAGAAAAAACACCGGGGTCAGCAACACAGCCGCTCAGTCCGAACAGTGATACCCGCGCATTGTAATATCCCGGTCACCGATACCGGGGTATTTTTTTATCCCGTTCGTGAGGTACGCAGAAAAAGACGGAACGTGCAGAAAATTTCGGAAAAACCGCAACGCACAACCCGTTTTTGATATAAGGGAACCTCTAAAAACCCGATTTGAGAGAAAAAGCAGCCGAAGGATACAAAAAACCGTGTGCGGAGAACCGTACACGGATTTTTGCTTTTCCGGACGCCGGAGGGGGCACTTTTATCCGACTGTCTCCGGCATAAGATCGGGGTGCATGAGTCTGTTGTGATCCGTGAAGTCGCGGATCGCTTTCCGGGTGTTGTTTTCGGTCACAACGCTTCCGTCTTTCCCGCTTATACAGGGACTCCATTCAAGAAGCTCGCCGCTGCTGTCGGTGAGCCGCACTATAACATCGGGCATTATCTCGCTGCGGTTGCATTTGAGCAGTACCGGGCGCAGGTCATCGTCCCGGCTGTACAGAACGTCGCCCTCTTTCGCTTCACCGGTGGTTTCATCGTACACAAGCTCCGATATCGTGATACTGCCGTGGACATCGGACGGGAGAAGCAGATAAAGCTCCTGACCGCCGCCGGAGGTAACGAAGCTGTCGGAGGGGAAGCTCCTGAGATACCGGACTTTCCTGTCCATATCCGTGATCTCGAACATACGGAGATAGAGGTCGCGGAAGTTATCGAAATTATCCATGTCCGGTTCGACATAGCCTATGTACCAGAAGCCGAGCATCTCCCCGTTCTCGCGCAGGGTGCCGAGCTCCTTTATCGCGGGCATGGAACCGAACGTGTTCGGGTACGGCATTTCTGCCCACTCGCCGTCGAACATGGCAAGATCTATCGGGTTGCCGTCGCTGTCATTGCCCGTCGCGGTGTATCTGTCAAGAAAATACCATGCAACGATAGACCGTGCATCGCTTTCTTCAGCAGGATCGCGCAGGATAACGGATATCTTGTCGAACTCGAACGCGGTCTCGACTGTGGGATCCGCGATGCTGTACTGACCCATTCCGTAGAGAAACTTCGACATAAGCCCGAGGGAGTAGTTGTCGTAGAAGCTGAATTCGTCCGCAGAAGAGAGATACTCCCATTCCTCGGTCGTATCGGAACCGTCCCACTGCACCATGAAACGATCGTCTTCCGGGGCTCCGTCAACGAGCTCCATATAGCTGTACGAGCCGACTCCGCCCATTTCAAAGCGGAACCTTTCCGGCGAGCCGTCTTCCCTTTCATAGCCGAAGCCTACGCCGATACCCATGCTCTGTGACATAGTCGAGCCGCTCCCGTCCTCACGGAAACAGTAGTATGTTTCATCATAGTCCGCGCTTCCCCGCTCGCCTCTTGCGATCCACACGCCTGTCCTGAACGGGTACTTTTCCTGTTCGCCGGTGCTTTCCGACGCAGCTGCAGTCTGCCCGGCTGTCGTTGTTTCTGCGGCAGTCGTTGTCTGCTCCACGGTGGTGGTGGTCTGCTCTGCGGCGGCTGCGGTCTGCTCCGCAGCGGTCATTGTCTGCTCCACGGTGGTGGTTTGTGCAGGCGAATTGCCCTGCGCACAGCCGGAGACTGCGATCACGGCTGCGCACAAAAGCGCTCCGGTACCGAATTTAATTGCATTTTTCATAGGATCATGCTCCTTTCGCATCATATCCTTATCCCGTCATCTTTGGTGTCGTTTCTCACGGTGGTGAAGTCGCTGAGCAGCCAGTCGAAGCTGCCGGAAGTTACCGTACTTCCGCAGTATCCGCACTTGCCGGAGCTTGCTATATCGAGGGGCGCTCCGCAGTTCGGACAGTATTTCGGCTGATCGGGTCTTCGTTCCACGCTTCTCATGAACTTCATCAGATAGCGCATTTTCCACATGGTGGTCTTGTCGCCCCTGATGATGCTTCCGGTGTTGTCATCGACCTGATAGTCAATATACTGGGTGTTCAGATATACCGTGATGTATTCGTACTCGCGGTCACGCACATAGCTCGTGAGGTACACGTTCCGGAAAGTGTAGTTCTCGTAATGATATGTAACGTGCTGGTCGATCTTTGCCTGCACCTGACGCAGGGTGGTGCTGTAGAGGTTGTTGTGCATCAGACCGCGCACAGGTTCAAGGTCTTTCGCGCACCATGCGTCCTGCACAGCGATAAAGGTATTCTTCGCGAATGTGAGCATTTCTTCGCTGCTGAACGAGGGGTCGAATCTCTGCACCGCATCACGTATATCAACATTGCGGTTAGGCACTGTGACCTGTCGGGAACGGGGTGCCGTCAGCTTTTTTTTGGACGATTTCAGGGGCTTGTTTGCCCAGATTCCTACGATTATGAGCGCTGCTGCCACAACAGCTACTGTGATGAGGGTCTCCTCCCATGTCATATCGCTGCTGCCGCCGGAGCTTCCGTAATAATGATCATCGGCATCGTAGCTGTTTGAATAGCCTCCACCGTAACTGTAATCATCATCGTCATCGTAATCCCACGAGCTTCCGCCGTAATCGTAGCCACCGCCACCGTAGTCATAGTCATTGGCATCAAAAGCGGAAGCGCCGGCACAGAGCAGCACAGCTGTCAGCAGTAGAGACGATACCGCAGTCAACGGTCGTTTTTTCATTTTCTGTCCTTTTCCGTAAATAGTATAACTATATATTATTATATCACATGATCGTGATATATCAAGCCCCTGAATGTGACGGGTCTTACTTCCGATCAGGCAGTTCGGCCGGCGTACAGCGCCGTATCATGCGCTGAAACAGCGCTCAGGCTTTTATTGTTTTTCCCACATTTATGAAGTGGTCTGCGACCCTTTCCGCGTCGGACGAAAGCGAAAGGTACTGAGCTCCGACATCGGCGGTACATACGCCCTCGCTGAGGCGCCGGATATGGTTATCCGCCATTTCGGAGGTGATGATATCGACCTGGTCTTCCGCTTCAAGAGCAAGTCTGAGAGCATTCGTATCGCCGCTGATGTAGGCTCTGACGATATGCCCGAACAGCTCCTCTATAAGCTCGCGCACTGCTTTTATCTCGCTTATCGCCTCATCGGAGAACTTCTCGTCCGCCGCTTTCAGGTGCTCCGCGTACTCGACGATATTCTCCGCATAGTCGCCGACTCGTTCAAGATCGGTAACTGCATGAAAAGCGGTAGAGATATACTTCACATCGCGGGCACTGAGCTGGGTGTTTGAAAGCTTTACAAGGAAATCAACTATCTTGTGATTAAGGAAATTGAGTTCTTCCTCGTTGGCGCGGAACTGGTCGATATCGGTGAAATCGAGTGTGCAGATGATATGGCAGGAAAGCGAGAAATTCTGCATCGCTATCTCCGCCATATTGACTATCTCGTTTTTCGCCTGCTGGACCGCGACAGGCGGGGTCGCAAGCATATGGTCGTCTATATAATGCAGTTTCGGAGCGTTCCTGTCTTCCTGCACTATCTCTCTTTCGTCGGGAATAATTACCGTCACCGCACGCACCAGCATATCCGTGAGGGGCAGCACCAGTACCACCGTCAGCACGTTGAACACCGTATGGAACATAGCGAGCTGGGTCTGCGGAGCGCCGGGGAAAAGACTCTCGAACATAGTCCCGAAGTTCACCGTGCCGCCGGACAGCAGATCTGTAAGCCCGCCTACTATCGTGAATACCACGACGCCGCTGATGTTGAAGATAAGGTGGATAAGCGCAGTTCTTTTCGCGTTCTTTCCGCTGGTAAGACCTGCCATAAGCGCAACTACGCAGGAACCGATGTTTGAGCCCATCGTCAGGTAAATGCCCTGCTCAAGGGTGATGAGCCCGGAAACCACCATAGTTATCGCTACCGATGTCATAACGGAAGAGCTCTGGACTATCGCGGTAAGGATCGCGCCTATCACTATCAGGAGCACTATGTTGTCTATTCCGGCGAGGAAGTTTTTTACGCTGTCGAGCCGCGCGAAACTGTCCATAGAGCCGCTCATCATTTCAAGACCCACAAAAAGCATACCGAACCCGGCGAGGATGCCGCCGCTTTTCTTTACGGTATCGCTTTTGGCAAATGTCACGATAAATGCGCCGACACCCGCCAGCGCGGAGAAGATCACCGTAGTTGAGATCATATCCCCGCCGAACATTCCGAGTGCTACTATCTGTCCGGTTATAGTCGTACCGATGTTTGCGCCGTAAACGATGGTCGCGGCCTGCGTGAGCGTCATTATCCCCGCGTTTACGAAACCGATGACCATTACGGTCGTTGCGCCGGAGCTCTGGATCGCGGCAGTTCCTACCGTTCCTATGCCGACGCCGAGCAGCTTGCTCCCGGAGGCTTTCGAGAAAAGCGACTTGAGTTTGCTGCTGCTGAGCGATTCGAGATTTGCGCTCATCATGGAGCAGGCGATAAGGAATATACCTATGCCCGCCGCGAGCTGCAGTATTGCTGTCAAAACGTCTGTTGTACTCATAACTTGTCCTTATATCTGTAATTCTCCGGCAGCCGCAAATTCACCGTCGTACTGCCGTTCGCTGTACTTTCCTGCCGGATCCCGGCTTTCATCATATTACGCCGCGTCTGCCGCAGCATCGCCGTACTGAGCTGCAAGATCGTCGTAGGCGGCGATAGCCTTGTCGAGCCGCTCTATCACGTCATCATATCTGTAAAGTCCGTCGGAGTTCTTCTCCATTCCCACGAATGACAGACCGTAAACTGCGGGCGGGGTGTCGAGCGTGAGGACAGACGCGTTTCTGAGCTGATCCGTGCTTTGATATACAAGCTCAACGGCTGCAAATTTATTGCCGTCCTTGTCCTCCCACTTTTCAAACACAAGCTTTACGCCGATAGGGGTTTTCTTGTCAAGCGTGTACGGAAGCTCGTAATCCTCGGCTTCCATTGCAGTCAGGACGTTTACTATATTTGCGTCGTGTCCGCACAGGAAAGTGAACTTCCGGCTTTCGTCCGTAAACTCACTGCGGATTTCCCGGAGCAGGGGGTTTGCGGCATTTACCGCAATAAGCGGAAGTCCGTGGCGCACCATAGTGTACTTGGTCGTTATGGCGGCGATCTTTTCCCACTGTTCGGCTGTGAGCTGCTTGCCGAATGCAGCCTTTACGGGATCCGGCTCTTCGTAGTACTGAAGGATAAGCGCGTCACTCACCGAGCTTGCGGTTTTGAGCGAACCTCCGATCCTGAGCTCACTTCCCCCGACAACTTCGATAGTGGTGTCGTCGGTCACAAGATCGCTCAGCTCTCCGCTCTTGTACCCCTCAGAATCCGTATAATCCACCACATCGGCGAGCAGCTTGTAGTTTTCACCGAGCTCACGGGCGATAGCGGCTCCGCCCGCCTGCTCAAACTGCTCCTCCACCGCCGCAATATATGCGTCGGAACAGAACTCGATCGCAGGGTCGAAGGTCGGCTGCATCGAACCGATCTCACCGGTATGCTCTATCGTGACGTTGGCAACGGGAAGAAATCCGCTTGAAAAGTACTGTGCAGTCGCAATAGTGCGCTGTTTGGAATTGGCGTAAAATCTCACTTCATTTTCTCCGGGGACATAGTTCTCGGGGATAAGTTCTTCGGCTTCGAGCCACTTGCGGAAGTACTGACCCATTTCCGTCTCAAGCACGCCGCCTCTGAGAGAAAGCTCGCTTGCGTTTGCAGTCCAGCTGAACCACTCGTGCGGAGTGGCTATGACATTTGCCGCGCCGTTGCTCACCAGCGGAGAACGAATATTGTGCCTGCTGAACACCACCGCTTCGGTGAGCTTGTAGTCCCCGGTGTCGGGGCGGTTCGTGTACATGAGCACGGGGTTTTCCTCTGCCGGCTGTGTGTTTGCCGGCGATGTACCGCAGGCGGTAAGCTGGAAGCAGACAGCGGCCGCTGATATCAGCGATATCAGTTTGTTCTTTTTCATAAATTATTCCTTTCTTTCATAACTCTGTTATATACCGACTATATACCAACCCGACAGGCTTTTCCTTTCCCGTACAAGCGGAAGCTCATCTGTCCGGGTCTTTTATCTGCATATTCGCATACGTTATATCGGACGATCCGCCGGAAGCGAGACGAGAACAGCTGTTTTGTCACCGTTTTCCCGGGAAATCGCACTTACCGCTGTATTATAGCATTTTTTGTCCGGCAGGACGCGCGCATACAAAGCGGCATAAAGTGGATAGCTCTTTTTCTCTCAAATTGGGTCTTTAGAGGTTCCCATCATACAGCCCGCCGAGCCTGTCGCTCCAGCCGCGCAGCCGAAGATCCCAGTCAAGTATGTAATTCATGTAAACTCCTTGTTATGTGAGAAGCAGTCTCTCCGGCACCGGCAGTCCGGGGAATGTGCGCCGGTTTCCGGGACACCGCAATAAGACATCACGTTAAGGATAAGCTACATCAGTATTATTGCAAGCATAGTAAGGTCATCAAACTTTTCCGCGTCGCCGACAAATTCATCGACTGTCTTCTGGACAGCCGGAAGGATATCATGCGGGCCGCTATCCTTGTTTGCATTGAGCACTTCGAGCATACGATCCTCGCCGAACAGCTCATCTTCGCTGTTCGTGGCTTCGGGAAGACCGTCGGTATAAAGGAACAGCATATCGCCCTTTTCGAGAGGTATCTCGTATTCGCTGAACTTCATTCCGTCCATTCCGCCGACCACGAACCCGTGCTTGTCTCTCAGGAACTCAAAATCCCCGCCGGCTTTTCTTATGACCGGGAACTCGTGACCCGCATTCGACGCGGTCACCTTTCCCGTCGATATCTCAAGCACCCCGAACCACACGGTCACGAACATTTCCTCATCGTTTTTCTTGCATATCGCGGCGTTGGTCTGTTCAAGCACCTTGCCCGGAGAACCGCCCTGCATAGCGTAATTCTGTATGAGTATCTTCGACATCATCATGAACAGAGCCGCCGGAACGCCCTTTCCGCTCACGTCCGCCATTACCATGCCGAGGTGATCGCTGTCTATGAGGAAGAAGTCGTAGAAATCGCCGCCGACCTCCTTTGCGGGAGTCATGGTCGCGTAGATATCGAACTCCTTTCTGTCCGGGAACGCCGGGTATATGTTCGGGAGCATATCCGCCTGGATCTTACGGGCAAGCTCAAGCTCTGTGCCTATGCGCTCCTTTTCCTTGGTGATCTCGGTTATATCCATGATATACTGCTTCGTTTTCTTTGAAAGGTCGTCGAACGCCTCGGCAAGCACTTCTATCTCGTCATTTGTCTTATAGAGCTCTTTCATTTCAAACAGCTTGCCGGTCTTTGCGCCTTCAATGATATCGGCGGTCATGCTTTCTATCGGTTTTACGATCTTTCCCGCAAAATTCAGTATGCCGACAATGCAGATCACAAGCACGGAGCCGGCTATTATCGTCATGGCGTTTGCAGTGGTGGTGCTCTCCTCCTCGTATGCCGCACTTGCTTCTTCGTTTATGCGATCGTACTCTGAAAGCATACGGACGGTGGACTGCTCCGCCGCTTCACGGCTCACTATCGAAACTGCAGTCCAGTTGATAACGCTGAGCGGGGTCCCGCACATATAGTATTCATTCCCGCCTATCTCAACGGATCTGAGCCCGGTCTCCGAAACGAGCGCATCTTTCACAAACGCGGCGAGCTCCTTTTCGCTGCCGTTCCTGAGATCGCCGGCGGTATCGGAGATCTCAACGCTGAAGATCTCGTTATCCGTGGGAGCGAACACGACCTGACCCTTATCGTTTATGATTATCATGAAGCCGCTGTCGGAATAGGATTCCTCCACATAAGCCTCCATAGTATCGAGGTAGATATCTATGCCGACGACGCCGATAAGAGTGCTTCCTTCATACACCGGAGCCGAGCAGGTGACGCATATCCGGTCGGTGAACGTATCTTCCGTCACACCGGAGAAATATATCTCCCCCGAATCCGCGGCTCCCCTGTACCACGGTCTGTCAAGCACGGGGAAATAAATCTGCCTGCCGTTTTCGTCAAACTTGTTGGACGCCATGTTGTCGATACCGATGTGGGTGCCGTCCTCAAAGCCTATGTACACGTTGGTGCTGTATGGCGAGCTTGAAAATATCGCCGACATCATACCGGTCATATGCGCGGCGACCGGCAGGTATTCCGAGTTTTCGTAGTCCGCGCCTTCCGCATAGAGCAGCTGGGCGGTGACGGTACCGTCTGTTGAGGGGTCGGGGAGCTCCACCTTCCCCGGCGCTACACTGCTTCTGTTATTGAACAGCCCCTCCGCGAGAGTTCTGAGCGTGACCACATCTTTCCGGACGGTCATAAACATCTCGTCGGAAATATACGCCTGCATATCATTGATCTTTACCATGGCGGATTCAAGCGCCCCGTGCATCGTTTCCTCGGATATGGCGCTGATGGCTTCCTGCTGTTCCGTCCTTGTCTTCTCAACGATCCCGGTCAGGGTCGTTCTCTGGTACATGGATATCAGCACATATACCCCCACAAACGCTGCAAGGATAACGATGAAAAGGTTGAGTATCTTCTGATGGATACCGCCTATAGTGATCCCGAAAAATTTTTTCATTATATCACCTTATAACAATCTCATAGAATATAAATGGACATACACAATATATTATATCACACATTCACAGGGATTGTCAATAACGGCAAAGCAAATGGTTTTTCTTATAACGGAATATTATGCAAGCAAGGTCCGTGCGTATATTTGCGCGGTATTGCATTATTTGCAGATATCTGGTATAATAGGCTGAGAAGATGTTTTTATGAGGGTCGGTGTTTTATACACATCGTCAGGCGCTCATAAAGACCCGGAAATTCACAGGCAGGTGTAAAATATGGATATTTCGATCATTTCAGAAAAGAACTCACCCAAAAACTTCATGACTTTTCACGAGGACCCGGCAAAGCTGCACATCGGCACACTTACCGACCACTGCTATTTTATCCCCTTCGGGAAGGAGCAGGACGCGTTTTCGGAGCGTGAAAGCTCACGTTTCTTCGAGATGCTGAACGGCGAGTGGGACTTCGCGTATTACGACAGCATCGTTGATATGCCGGACGATTTCATTAATGCGGCATTTCCCGCAAAACTGACCGTTCCGTCCAACTGGCAGCTCCACGGCTACGACAAGGCGCAGTACACAAACGTGTGCTACCCGATACCCTACGACCCGCCCTATGTGCCGGACGACATACCGGTGGGAGTTTACCGCAGGAGCTATACATACCAATCCGACGGACTGCGGAAGATACTCTGTTTCGAGGGCGCTGACAGCTGCATCTATCTCTATGTGAACGGCAGATTTGCCGGCTATTCGCAGGTGTCTCACCACACCTCGGAATTTGACATCACCGGACTGCTGAACGAGGGCGAGAACGTCATTACCGCAGCGGTGCTGAAATGGTGCGACGGCACATACCTCGAAGACCAGGACAAGTTCCGTCTCTCCGGCATTTTCCGCGATGTTTACGTTCTCTCACGCCCGGAGAAGCGCATTGAGAACTACCGCATGACCGCCGAGCCGGACAGCACGATGAAGTTCGGCATATTCCGTATTTCCGTGCAGGGCGCGGACGCGGAAGTGCGCCTGTACGACGGCGACAAGCTGATATGCGAGGGGACTGTGCCGGACGGCGGAACGTTTGAGCGCACAGTCGGTGATGTGAAGCTGTGGTCTGCGGAAAGCCCCTGCCTCTACCGCCTTGAGATCGAAACTGACAGCGAACTGATCGGTGAGAAAGTCGGGTTCCGCAAGGTTTGCATCGAAGACGGCGTTCTTAAACTCAACGGGAAGCATATCAAGATATTCGGCGTGAACCGCCACGACAGCTACCCGGATACCGGATACTACGCTGACAGAGCGAAAATGCGGCGCGACCTCACGCTCATGAAACTGCACAATATCAACGCGGTGCGCACTTCCCATTACCCGAATGCGCCGGAATTCTACGCTATGTGCGACGAGCTGGGGCTTTACGTTATCGACGAAGCGGACATCGAATCCCACGGCTGCGTGAATGTGTACAACGACCTGCACTGGCGCGACAAGGACGGCTACAACGGCATTGCGCTCATCGCGAAAGACCCGCAGTTCAGAGATGCCATACTCGACCGCGAACGGCTCCTCGTCACCCGCGATATCAACCGCCCCTGCGTCATTTTCTGGTCGCTCGGCAACGAGAGCGGCTACGGCGAGAATTTCCGGGAGGCGGCAAAGCTGATAAAGCAGCTCGACAGCACCCGTCCCGTGCATTACGAAAGCACCCACAAGCTTGACGACACACCCGACGATGTGCTCGACGTGGTGTCCGAGATGTACACTTCTCCCGCCGATATCGGGAAATTCCTTGCAAAAGAGGACGAAAAGCGCCCGTTCATTCTCTGTGAATACTGCCACGCAATGGGCAACGGCCCCGGAGATCTTGAGGACTACCATGACCTGTTCATGACAAGCGACAGGCTTTGCGGCGGTCTTGTGTGGGAATGGGCTGACCATGCCGTGATACTCGGCTATACCGATGACGGCAAGCCTGAATACGGCTACGGCGGTGACAGCGGCGAGCGCCACAATGACGGCAACTTCTGCATGGACGCGCTCTGCTGGCCCGACAGAACTCCCCACACCGGACTGCTCGAAGTGAAGCAGGCATACCGCCCCGTGAGAGTGACTGCGTGCAGGACTGACGGAACGTTCGTGATAAACAGCCTGCTCCGGTTCATCGACGCGGGAGAATATCTTGACTGCAAGTGGGAGCTTATGTCTGAATACGGGGCTCTTCTGTGCGGCAGCTTCACGTTCTCCGTACCGCCTATGGGTGAAACCGAGATCGTGATACCCGAAGCGGCTGAGACAGCGTTTGACAATGACGCGTATATACGGTTCATCTTCACCGCAAAGAACGGGTACGGTGCATTCCCGGACGGTGCGGAAGTCTGCTTCGATCAGCTGAAGATATACACTGCAAAAAAGGCGGAAACGCCGGTATCGGGAAAGGCTCCGACATTCACCGGAACTCCGCTTGAATACCGCATTTCCGCGGGCAATATATCGTATGTGTTCAACCGCCGCACAGCTCAGTTCGACTGCATCGCCGTGAACGGTGAGAATATCCTCGCAAAGCCTATGGAGTACAACTTCTTCCGGGCTCCCGTGGATAATGACACAATGAAAGGCGACTGGTACAGCGCGCACCTGAACGACTACATTGTGAAGGTATATGAGACGGACATCGCGGAGGAAGAAAACTGCGCCGTTATCCGCGTGAAGCAGTCCTTCGGCTGGAGCATTCACCAGCCCTTTGCGAAAATGACCGCCGAATACCGCATTGACGGCAGCGGCGCGCTCGACATCTCATGCAATGCCGTGACATCGAACAAGGTGGAGTTCCTGCCCCGTTTCGGGCTGCGGCTGTTTATGCCGAAGATTTTCTCAGCCGTTGAATATTACGGCTACGGACCATATGAGAGCTACATCGACAAGCACCTTGCGTCATACGTCGGCAATTTCCGCGCAGAAATCGCGGATATGCACGAAGATTACATCAGACCGCAGGAGAACGGCTCACACTGGGGCTGCACGAGAATGACGGTGCTCGGCGGCAAGACTGCACTTTCGTTCACAAACCCGGACGGCTTCTCGTTCAGCGCGTCGGAATACACCCAGGAAGAGCTTGCGAACAAGCGCCACAACTTCGAGCTCGAAAAGTCGGAATACAACGTGATATGCGCCGACTTCGCAATGGCGGGTGTGGGCTCTCACGCCTGCGGACCGGAGCTTGCGGAAAAGTACAGGATAAAGCTCCCCGAAATATCCGGAAAGATACGGATAGAGCCGAAGGAGAACGTATAAAGACCCGGCGCCGATTCCGTATGTTACTTTGTGCAGTCGGTCACTCTCTGCCTCGCTGCCGTTATCAACCCCTCAAACAGCGGATGCGGGGCGCGTCGGCGCCACCGATTCCGTATGTTACTTTGTGCAGTCGTCCGCTCTCTGCCTCGCCGCCGTTACCCTGTACAAACGGGGAGCAACCGGTTCACAGGGCGCGTCGGCGCCACCGATTCCGTATGTTACTTTGTGCAGCCGTCCACTCTCTGCCTCGCTGCCGTTATCAATCCGGAAAACAGCGGATGCGGTCTGTTCGGTCTCGACTTGAATTCGGGGTGGAACTGCACAGCCACGAAGAACGGGTGATCGGGTATCTCGACAATCTCAACGAGCTTTCCGTCGGGTGATTTTCCGGACAGTTTCATACCGTGATTTTCAAAATCCTCGCGGAAATCGTTGTTGAATTCGTAACGGTGACGGTGGCGCTCAAATATCAGCTTTTCGCCGTAGCATTTCTGCGCGAGACTGTCATCCGCAAGCTCGCACGGGTACGCGCCGAGCCGCATTGTTCCGCCCATTTCAACGCCCCTCTGGTCGGGCATAAGGTCTATCACGTTGTGCGCGGTCTCCGCAAATTCCGCAGAATCCGCGTCCTTCCAGCCGAGCACATTCCGCGCAAATTCGATGACCGCCATGTGCATTCCGAGACACAGCCCAAGATACGGAACTTTGTTCTCTCGCGCATATCGCACAGCCTCGATCTTGCCCTCTATCCCGCGATTTCCGAAGCCGCCCGGTACAATTATTCCCGCACAGTCGGACAGCAGATCGGACACCGTTTCCACATTGACTTCCTCTGAGTTTATCAGCTTTATCTCAGCCTTTGCGCCCTGCGCGAATGCCGCGTGACGAACGGATTCCATTACCGAAATGTACGCGTCCGGAAGCGCTGCGTACTTGCCGACTATCGCTATTTTCAGCGGCTTTTCCGCGTGTTCCTGACGATGCACCATAGCTTCCCATTCGCTCAGGTCAGGCTTGTCGTTCTGCAGTCCGAGGTGGCGGCAGACTGTGTCCGCAAGCCCCTCTTTTTCGAGCATCAGCGGGACTGCATACAATGACGAGGCGGTGCGGTTGATGATAACATCGTGCTCGCTCACGTTGCAGAAGTTTGCTATCTTCGCCTTTGCGTCCTCGGGTACGTCGCAGTCAGCCCTGCACACAAGCACGGTAGGCTGAATGCCGACAGCGAGAAGTTCTTTTACGCTGTGCTGGGTGGGCTTTGTTTTCAGCTCGTTTGAACCACTGATGAACGGGAGCAGTGTGACGTGAATGTAGATCACATTCCCGCGCCCTTTTTCCAGTCCCACCTGACGGATAGCTTCAAGGAACGGCGTGCCCTCGATGTCGCCGACAGTGCCGCCTATCTCGGTTATCACAACGTCTGCATTCACAGCCGTACCCGCTCTGTATATGCGATCTTTTATCTCGTTGGTGATGTGGGGGACGACCTGCACAGTCGCTCCGAGATAGTCCCCGCGGCGCTCCTTGTTTATGACAGTCTGGTAGATCTTGCCGGTGGTGACGTTGCTGTTGACGCTCAGATTTTCGTCGATGAAGCGTTCGTAATGCCCGAGGTCAAGGTCAGTCTCGGTTCCGTCGTCGGTGACGAAGACTTCGCCGTGCTGGTACGGGCTCATCGTGCCGGGGTCAACGTTTATGTACGGGTCGCACTTCATCACCGTGACCTTGTAACCCCGGTCTTTGAGCAGCCGCCCGAGTGACGCGGCGGTTATGCCTTTTCCGAGCCCTGACACAACACCGCCGGTTACGAAAATATATTTTGTCTGCATTGCTCCTCCTTTTCGCTTGACATTAAGATAATATTATGATAAAATTATGATACAATAAACATAAAGGAGTTGATAATATGTTGGATATAAGACCTGTTTCGGAACTCCGGAACAACTTCACCGACATTGAAGCCGCCGTAAAAAACGGACACCCAGTTTACCTCACCAAAAACGGCTACGGCTCAATGGTCGTTATGAGCATCGAACAGTATTCCGCACTCACAGATGACATCGGGCGCAAACTCGATGAAGCCGATGAATATGCCGCAAAGCACAGCGAAAGAATGACACATGAGCAGGTATTCGGGAAGGTGCGTGAAAAGCTTGCCGGAAAGTGAATTTGAGATACGATATCTGCCGCTGTTCGAGCACGATCTTGCAGAAGCTGCGCTGTATATCAGCGAAGTATTGATGAACGAAACTGCCGCAAACAAGCTTATCGACGACACCGAAGCCGCAATTCTCAAACGCGCAAAGTCGCCTGCATCTTTCAAGCCGTACCGCTCCGCAAAGAAGCGCGAACACGAATATTACCGTATAAACGTTGGGAATTTTTCGGTATTCTATGTCATTGTCGGAAACGTCATGGAAGTCCGCAGATTCATCTATTCAAAGCGTGATATAGACAGTCTTTTGCGGTAGTTCAATTATTCACATAAAGCCGTCTGTACGGGTTGCTCGTGTTCGGTGTGAGCTTGTAAAAATGCGCGTTCAGAAGCTCTTCCGCATCGTACCCGAACTTCTTCGCGAACAGCTCCACGTCCGCTTTTATCGCTCTCATATCAGCCTTGTCCGCGTCCTCGCAGAGCACCTGCGCGGGCAGTTCCGGCGCGTGTTCCGTGCGGATATACATTACCCCGCCGTGCATTCCGGTACAGCAGAAATCCCCCACCGGACACTGCTTTTCATAGCCGATGCCGAGGACGATTATGCGCCCGCCGGCCTGATATTCCGCGAGGAAATCCCCGGTCTTGCCGCCGATGACCATGAGCGGCTTCTTCTCCATATACTCCTTCATGTGAATGCCCGCGCGGTAGCCCGCCGAGCCTTTCACAAGTATCTTCCCGTCGCGCATTCCGTAGCCTGCCGCATCGCCGACATTGCCGTGAATAGTGATCGTGCCGTCGTTCATCGCGTCGCCCACAGCGTCCTGCGCGTTGCCGTAAACGGTGATGTCGCACTCGGTCAGATACGCGCCGAGAGCGTTGCCGGGAATGCCCGAAATGTGGATATCCTTGCCGGTGCAGCCCGAACCTGTGTAGCGCTGTCCGAGCATATTTTCTATCTCAACTTTCCGGCTTTTCGAGCTGCGGATTTTTTCGTTCAGCTCCCGGAAGCTGAGGTTTTCAGCGTTGATTTTCATTACGCCGCACCCCCTTTTGCAAGTATTTCTTGTCTCTTTTCTTTTGCAAATGCCGCCAGCTGCGGAGCCTTGCAAAGCAGGTCATAATCGACGTTTGCGAGGTCTGTCTGTTCGCGGATAAGGGCGGTGTAAATGCCCGCTCTTGCAATTTTTTCGCCCATGAGAATGAAGCCGCACAGTTTGTTATTGCAGCTAAACAGCTTCTTCACATTTTCGCCGTCAGCTTCCTCATAACAGTCGCCCGTGTACGCGCCCGCCGTGATGATGTGCAAGCCGAAAAATCCGATCGCGTTCATCGGGAAAGCCTGCTCGAACTTGTCAGCTGCACCCGCCATATTATGCCCCGCGACAAGCCCCTGCGCATACGCGTTTGGCATGATCGCGATAATGTGGGAAGTGCCTGTGGTGATGTCCTCGGACACGGTGCAGTCCCCCGCTGCCCAGATGTTTTTCACGCCTTTCACAGCCTGTTTTTTGTCGGTAAGAATGCCCTTTTCCACCTTTGCTCCTGCGTTTTCCGCAAGCTCGGTATTCGGGCGGACTCCGACTGCCGTTATCAGGATATCAAACTGCAATTCCTCGCCGTTTGTGAGTGTTGCAGTATTTTTGTTGAGGCTTTTCGCGCTCGTGTTCAGCAGGAATTTTACGCCGTGGGCTTCGATGTGCTTCTGCATGATCTCGCTCGTCTGCTTGTCGAGAATTGACGGCAGAATGCGGTCTGCGAGGTCGATAACGGTCATTTCACAGCCGTAATGTTCAAGCGCTTCGGCGGCTTTCAGTCCGATCAGACCCGCGCCGATGATAAGCACTTTTGAGCCTTTCTGCACGACTTTTTCAATGCCCTTAACGTCGTCAATTTTTATAAAACTGAAACGGTTTTTAACGCTGTCAAGTCCGTCCATTGGCGGGACAAACGGCTTTGAGCCTGTCGCTAAAAGCAGCTTTCCGTACTCAACTTTTTCGCCAGTTTCAAGCTCCACAACTTTAGTTTTGCTATCAACCGAAACTGCGCGCTTTCCGAGCATAGTTTCGACACCGTTGACCTTGTAAAAGTCTGCGGGGCGGTACTGCATACGGCTTTCCGACACGTCACCTTTGAGCAGATACGAGATGAGCGGGCGGGAGTAGATGTGATATTTTTCGTCCGAGATCACCGCTATACTGCCCTTTTTGTCGTGTTCGCGTATGCCCTCTATACAGCCCGCAGCGGCTGCCGAATTGCCGACGATAACGTAATCAAACTTCATGCCGTTTCACCTCGCTCCTCGAATACGATTGCCCCGTTGATGCAGTTCTTCACACAGGCGGGAGTTCCACCATTTGCCGTGCAGAGTTCGCACTTGCTTGCGGAATGCCCGCCGTCTGCGACTACACAGCCATATGGACATGACAGCACGCAGGTGTAACAGCCGACGCACTTTTCGTGGTCTATCTTCACCACGCCGTCAACTTTGCTGATAGCCCCGGCGATACAGTTTTTCATACATTGCGGGTCGTCGCAGTGACGGCACTGCACCGCGAAATTTATGCCGTTCCCGTCCTCGACTTTTATGCGGGGGACTGCGTTCCTACCGAGCCGGAAAGCCTTGTAAAACTCCGGCTCCGAGCCATTCGCAAATGCGCAGTAATACTCGCACAAATGGCAGCCGAGGCACCTTTCTTCGTTCACATATATTTTTTTCATATCTTTATTCTCCTGCATGAAGGATTCCGAGAATTTGCAGCTCCTTTTCGGTCAAGCCGATACCGCGGAGCATAAGCCGGTTGCCCCTGAGCGCTTCAATGGAGTTGATGCCCATACCGCCCATGATCTCCTGAATTTCATGGTTCCAAGCGGTCACGAGGTTGACAAGACGGTGGTAGGCAATGTCCGGGTTAAGGCGCTTGACGAGCTCCGGGTTCTGGGTAGCAATGCCCCAGTTGCACTTGCCGGTGTGGCAACTCCTGCACAGGTGACAGCCCATTGAGAGCAGCGCCGGAGTAGCTATGTAAACAGCGTCCGCGCCCAGTGCGATAGCTTTCACAGCGTCGGAACTGCAACGGATAGAGCCTGCCGCGACTATCGAAACTTCGTTGCGTATCCCCTCGTGGCGCAGTCTGCCGTCAACTGCCGCAAGGGCGAGTTCGATCGGTATTCCCACGTTATCGCGGATTCGTGTAGGAGCCGCGCCCGTTCCTCCCCGGAAGCCGTCAATCGCGATTATGTCCGCGCCCGAACGTGCAACGCCCGAAGCTATCGCCGCAACGTTGTGGACTGCCGCGATCTTGACGATGACGGGCTTCTTGTACTCGGTGGCTTCCTTGACCGAGAAAATGAGCTGGCGCAGGTCCTCGATGCTGTAAATGTCGTGGTGGGGTGCGGGTGATATCGCGTCTGTCCCGCGGGGTATCATGCGGGTGTGCGCCACATCTTCCTTTATCTTCTCGCCGGGGAGATGCCCGCCGATACCGGGCTTTGCGCCCTGCCCCATTTTAATTTCGATAGCCGCGCCCGCGTTCAGGTAGTCCTTGTGTACGCCGAAACGTCCGCTTGCCACCTGCACTATCGTGTTTGCGCCGTACTTGTAAAAGTCTTTGTGCAGACCGCCCTCGCCGGTGTTGTAGAATGTGCCGAGTTCTTCTGCCGCTCTTGCAAGACTTTCGTGTGCATTCTTCGAGATCGAGCCGTAGGACATTGCGCTGAACATTATCGGGACGTTGAGCGTCAGCGACGGTTCAAGTGTGGTGTCAAGCTCGCCGTTCTTGTCGAACTTCATCTTCGTGGGCTTCTTGCCGAGGAAAACGCGCGTCTCCATTGGCTCGCGGAGCGGGTCTATCGGCGGGTTCGTGACCTGCGACGCATTCAGCAGAATTTTGTCCCAATAGACGGGATAATCCTTCGGCGTACCCATTGACGAGAGCAGGACGGAGCCCGTCCCCGCCTGTCTGTAGGCTTCGGTCATGAGGGGCTGGGTGTAGTTCGCGGACTTGCGGAATGCGTTCTCGTTCGGACGGATCTTCAGCGCACCCGTGGGGCAGATACAGACGCATCTCTGGCAGTCCACACACCGGTTTTCGCGAGCTAACATCTTGCCGAAATCCGCGTCGTAGTAGTGGACTTCGTTTGCGCACTGGCGCTCACAGGCGCGGCAGCTTATGCATTTATCGTAATTGCGGATGACTTCAAATTCCGCAGGAAAATAGTTCACAGGCATCTTCTTTTACCCTCCTCGTTGAGAGTTATGATAACGGGCTCTCCGCCCTTCGGCGACCACACGTTTTCGCAGTCCGGGCATATCGCGCGGATAGCGCATTCCTCGCTTGCGATGTACGTTGTGTCGCCCTTGTCGGCAACTACCATTGACCGCAGTTTCAGCCGGTCGTTGAGCGCCATTAACCCTCCGGTGTAGCCGAGGATTATGGAGAATGGACCCGTGATGAGCAGTCCGGACATAGCCTGCCGCAAGTATCTGAGCTTCGCGGCGCGCTTCGGATCGGTCTTTTCGATGCTGTCTATCTTGCTCCAGAACGGAGCGGCGATGACGCTTGCCACATCTTCAAGTGACAGGCTTTGCTTGCGGTTGAGCCAGTCGAAAATGTAGGTGATGACCTCGGTATCGGTGAGGAGCGTGCATTTGTAGCCGAACATCTCTATGAACCGGCGGTTCGCGTCATACGAACTGATCTCGCCGTTATGCACGATCGAGTAGTCGAGCAGCGCGAACGGGTGTGCGCCGCCCCACCAGCCGGGGGTGTTTGTTGGATATCGTCCGTGGGCTGTCCACGCGTAGCCCTCGTACTCGTCCAGCCGGTAGAAGCGCCCCACATCTTCCGGGTAGCCCACCGCCTTGAACACGCCCATATTCTTCCCGCAGGAAAACACATACGCGCCGTCAAACTCGGTGTTTATGCGGATAACGCACTTGACGGTGAACTCTTTCTCGTCGAGCTGAGAAGACGCAAGCTTTGTGGGGCGCGGGTCGAGAAAGTACCGCCAGATAAGCGGCTCGTCCTTGATCTCGGGGATATGCCGGATCGGTATGCGGCTGAGGTTTATGATGTCGAAGTGACGGTCGAGGAACTCCTCCGTCTTCACCCGGGCTTCGGTGTTGTCATAGAAAACGTGGAACGCGTAATGCTCCTTGTACTCGGGATAGATGCCGTAGCCCGCAAACCCGCCGCCCAAGCCGTTTGAGCGATCATGCATATACGCTATGGACTTTACGATATCGGCGCCGCTCACCCGTTTTCCGCTGCGATTTATGAATCCGGAAATTGCACATCCTGCAGGTATTCGGACTTCTCCTTCTTTAAAGCTCATGTTCTGAAACCTCCCGGAACAGTATTATTTCAATGGCTATATAATATCACGAGCTTTTGACAATGTCAACCGTTTTTGCAAGATTTATTTTTGATTCCTGCATATTTTGTAGAAAGGCAACATTTTGAACAAGTGCGGGGCTGTTTTTTGCATAATTATCACAAATTTAATTCATTGTGTTGCTTATTTTCTCGGAAGTGCGTTCGGCGCATACCGCCGTATCAATGCATTCCGAGCTGTTTTTGCTATATTATAAAGGAATAACCCAGAGAAATATTTTTGCAAGTTTTCAGAATTTTTATTGCAAAAACTATTGACAAACCGAAAAGTCTGTGCTATAATACGAATTGTGGAACGGCAAAGGCGCCGGTGCAGGGATAAGTGTCTCTCACCGGCGCTTCTGTTTTATAGAAAGGAAGATACTTATGAAAAATGTTGCAGATTACTTCGGAGAAAACGTGTTCAACGAAAACGTCATGAAAGCAAGGCTCCCGAAAGAAACTTTCAAGGCAGTTAAGAACACAATGGACAACGGAAAGCGCCTTGATCCGGCAGCGGCAGCAGTCGTCGCAAACGCAATGAAAGAATGGGCGATAGAAAAGGGTGCGACCCACTACACCCACTGGTTCCAGCCCATGACCGGCATCACCGCCGAGAAGCACGACAGCTTCATCTCCCCCAGCGCAGGCGGCAGCGTGATAATGGAGTTCTCCGGCAAGGAGCTGATACAGGGCGAACCGGACGCGTCCTCGTTCCCCTCCGGCGGCTTGCGCGCAACATTCGAGGCTCGCGGCTACACCGCCTGGGATCCCACTTCCTACGCGTTTATCAAGGACGGAGTGCTCTGCATACCAACGGCGTTCTGCTCCTACGGCGGCGAGGCGCTTGACAAGAAAACTCCGCTGCTCAGGTCAATGGAGGCTGTCAACAGACAGGCGATGCGCATTCTGAAGCTGTTCGGAAACGAGAATGTCACATCGGTCAAGACTACAGTTGGTCCCGAACAGGAATACTTCCTTGTTGACAAGGACGACTACGACAGGCGCAAAGACCTTATATATACCGGACGCACGCTGTTCGGCGCAATGCCGCCGAAAGGTCAGGAACTTGAAGACCACTACTTCGGCGTGATAAAGCCGAGAGTTCAGGCATTCATGAAAGAGCTGAACGAAGAACTCTGGAAACTCGGCATACTCGCAAAGACAGAGCACAACGAAGTTGCACCCGCACAGCATGAGCTTGCACCTATATTTGCAACAACCAACATCGCCGCCGACCACAACCAGCTCACAATGGAGATAATGCAGAAAGTCGCAAAGAAGCACGGACTTGTATGTCTGCTGCACGAAAAGCCCTTTGACGGTGTGAACGGTTCCGGCAAGCACAACAACTGGTCGATAAGCACCAACACCGGCGTGAACCTGCTTGAACCCGGAGATACGCCCCACGAAAACGCGCAGTTCCTGCTGTTCCTTTGCGCAGTCATCAAGGCTGTTGACGACTATCAGGACTTGCTGAGAATATCAGTTGCAAGCGCCGGCAACGATCACCGTTTAGGTGCAAACGAAGCGCCTCCCGCCGTTATCTCGGTATTCCTCGGTGAGGAACTCACTGAAATTCTTGAAGCAATCGAAAAGGACGAACCCTACGGCGGCAAGGAGAAAGAGCTGATGAAAGTCGGCGTTCATGTTCTCCCGAAGTTCCCGAAAGACACCACCGACCGCAACCGCACTTCCCCGTTCGCGTTCACCGGAAACAAGTTTGAGTTCCGTATGCTCGGTTCGGCTGCATCTGTTTCCGGCTCGAACGTGGTTCTGAACACGGTAGTTGCCGAGGAACTGAAACAGTTCGCGGACGAACTCGAAAACAAGCAGGATTTCAACGCCGCGCTGCACGATCTCATACAGCGCACCATAAAGGAGCACAAGCGCATAATCTTCAACGGCAACGGCTACGATGACGCGTGGATAGCGGAAGCGGAAAAACGCGGGCTGTCCAACCTCAAGACCACTCCCGACGCGCTGTCACACTGGCTCGACGAGAAGAATGTGACGCTGTTCACAACTCACAAAGTCTTCTCGGAAGCAGAAATGAAGTCCCGCAACGAGATACTTTTTGAAACTTACGAAAAACTCATCAAGATCGAAGCACGGACAATGGTCGATATGGCATATCACGACCTGCTCCCCTGCATCAGCAAGTACGTCCGCGATCTCGACCTCAACATCACCTCAGAATACGAGAAGAACATCTCCGCACAACTCTCGGGGCTTATGGACAAAGCGTACAACGCCCTCACGGAGCTTGAAGCGCAGCTTGAAAAAGCGGTGAATGAGGAAGATGTGATAAAGAGCGCGTTTGTCTGCAAGGACAATGTTATCCCGGCAATGGCGGAACTCCGCAAGTACATAGACAAGGCGGAGACACTGACGGCGGCGGAATACTGGGCGATACCCACTTACGGCGAACTGCTGTTTGATGTAAGATGATCGGCTCGATACACGAAGAATGCGGTGTCTTTGGAATTTATTCCAAAAACACGGTTGACGCGGCGCACGAGGTATATCTCGGCTTGTACGCCCTCCAGCACAGAGGTCAGGAAAGCGTTGGCATCTCGGTCTGCGACGACGGCATAATGCGGCACCGCAAAGGCGCGGGGCTTGTGCATGAAGTCTTCGGCGAATCCGACTTGCAGGCGTTAGGCGCGGGGAATATCGCAGTCGGGCACGTCCGCTACTCGACCACGGGCGGCGGCAGTCCCGAGAACTTCCAACCCCTCGTCGTCCGCCACATCAAGGGCAATATGTCCCTCGCTCACAACGGCAATCTCACCAACGCGGAGCAGCTGCGGCGAAAATTCGAGCTGAACGGAGCGATATTCCACGGCACTTCCGACACCGAAGCGATAGCCTATTCCATAGTCGCGGCGCGGCTGAAATGCGGCTCCACGGAAGAAGCTGTGGAGCTTGCAATGAACGACATCAAGGGCGCGTATTCCTGCGTGCTTATGACTGCAACAAAACTGATAGCATTCCGCGACCCGAACGGGTTCAGACCGCTTGTTCTCGGCAAGACCGACGGCGGGTATATTGCAGCCTCGGAATCCTGCGCTATCGAGAGCGTGGGCGGAACGGTGCTCCGGGACGTGAAGCCGGGAGAAATAGTAGTCATCGGCGCGGACGGTCTGCGCAGTATAGAAACTCACTGCGGCAATAAGCAAAGTCTCTGCGTGTTTGAGTGTATCTATTTTGCAAGACCCGACTCGGTGATCGAGGGAATGCCGGTTCACGAATGGCGAATGAACGCGGGAAAGGCGCTTGCAAGGTCAGCACCTGCGGACGCGGATATCGTGATAGGAGTCCCGGATTCCGGCATAGACGCGGCACTCGGTTACTCAGCCGAAAGCGGCATACCCTACGCCACAGGCTTCGTCAAAAACCGCTACATCGGGCGCAGCTTCATACAGCCGAAACAGTCCGAACGCCGCGACGCGGTGCGCATAAAGCTGAACGCGGTGGCAAGCGCGGTAGCCGGAAAGCGCGTGGTAATGGTAGATGATTCGATAGTGCGCGGAACGACGAGCGCCCGGATAGTGGGACTGCTCAGAAGCGCGGGGGCAAAGGAAGTCCATGTGCGCATCTCCTCGCCGCCGTTCCGGTTCCCGTGTTACTTCGGGACGGACATCGACTCACAGGAAAACCTGATCGCGTGCAGATTCACGGACACTGCCGGAATTGCAAAAGCGATAGGCGCGGACAGTCTCGCATATCTCAGCGTAGAGGACGCGAAAGCGCTGACGAGCTGTGATATATGCGACGGCTGTTTCACCGGAGATTATCCGGCAGATGTGAGCGGCTGCGGCGAAAAGAACAAATTTGAAGAGAAGATACATAAATCAAACTGAAATAAATGTGTAGAAACAAGCAATGGGGCTTGACGGAGGATAACTCTGTCTTGCCCCATTTGCATAAAGAAAGGAATTGATCTTATGGATGCCAACAACATCATGCAAGCAGTAGATACCGAAATTTTCGGCATCTGGTACCTCATCGGAGCCGCGCTTGTATTCTTCATGCAGGCGGGCTTCGCAATGGTCGAGACCGGCTTTACCCGTGCGAAAAACGCGGGCAACATCATAATGAAGAACCTCATGGACTTCTGTATCGGCACCGTCGTGTTCGCACTTCTCGGCTTCGGTCTGATGATGGGTGAGGACGTTCTCGGCGGGTTCTGCGGAATGCCCACACTCGGCGTATTCACCGATTACGCGCATTTTGGCTGGTCGCCCTTCGTGTTCAATCTCGTGTTCTGCGCGACTGCGGCAACTATCGTTTCCGGCGCAATGGCAGAGCGCACGAAGTTTCTCTCCTACTGCATCTATTCGGGCGTTATCAGCCTTGTGATATACCCGATAGAAGCGCACTGGGTATGGGGCGGCGGCTGGCTCGTTCAGCTCGGTTTCCACGACTTCGCTGGCTCTTGTGCAATTCACATGGTCGGCGGTGTCTGTGCGATAATCGGCGCGGCTATGGTGGGACCCCGTATCGGCAAGTTCGACAAGGACAAAAAGCCGAAAGCTATCCCCGGTCACTCTCTCACTCTCGGCGCGCTTGGCTGTTTCATTCTCTGGTTCGGCTGGTACGGCTTCAACGGTGCGGCTGCAACTTCCGGCGGTCAGCTCGGCTCGATCTTCGTGACAACAACTATCGCTCCCGCTGTGGCAACCGTCGTATGTATGATCTTCACATGGCTCAGATACGGCAAGCCCGATGTATCCATGTGCCTGAACGCGTCGCTTGCGGGACTTGTGGGAGTTACGGCGGGCTGTGATGTTGTAGATGCGCTCGGCTCCGCGATAATCGGTATCGTGTCCGGACTTCTCGTTATCTTCGGCGTTTGGTTCCTCGATAATGTTCTCAAAATAGACGACCCTGTGGGCGCTGTTGCCGTTCACTTCTGCAACGGCGTGTGGGGTACTCTCGCGGTCGGCTTGCTCGCAAATCCGGAAGTTCCCGGCTACGCTCTTGCAAACGCAAACGGCGATACACTCGCGGGTCTGTTCTACGGCGGCGGATTTGAGCTGTTAGGTTTACAGGCTCTCGGATTTGTGAC
This sequence comes from Ruminiclostridium sp., assembly GCA_017635095.1. Classification (GTDB taxonomy): domain Bacteria; phylum Bacillota; class Clostridia; order Oscillospirales; family Ruminococcaceae; genus Ruminiclostridium_E. The sequence continues at coordinate 35,011 of JAGBMA010000174.1, forward strand.
GGTCGCAGCCTGGACGGCAGCCTGCATCACCGTGACATTCCTCATCATCAAGAAAACTATCGGTCTGCGTGTCAACCGCCACGAGGAGGTTGTGGGACTTGACGCGACCGAACACGGCTTGCAGTCCTCTTATGCGGACTTTATCCCGTCAATGCACATCGAGACTACCGCTTCCGGCAAGGAAAAGGAAGTCGCAAACGTTATCCCGGTTGTTTCCGAGGACAAGGCTGTTCCCGTTGCTCACCGTAAAGCTGAGAACACAGCGTCCGACGTGAAGATGACAAAGGTTGACATAATCACATCTATGGAGAAGTTCGACCAGCTCAAATCCGCGCTCTACGCTATCGGCATCACGGGTATGACCGTAACGAACACAATGGGCTGCGGAATGATGAAAGGCAAGACTGAATACTACCGCGGAATTCCCGTAACGCCGCAGTTACTGCCCAAAGTTAAGGTCGAAGTCGTTGTGTGCAAGGTGCCTGTGGTCGATGTTGTGAGTGCCGCTAAGAACGCGCTCTACACCGTAAATGTCGGCGACGGCAAGATCTTCGTTTACGACGTTGAGGACGTTATGAAGATACGTACCGGCGAGTCGGGATATGACGCATTGCAGGACAATGCATAAAAAGTAAACACTCCTCTGAATATTGGCTGAAAAGACAGGAGCGCTGCTCATTCCGGGCGGCGCTCCTGCCTTTTTACGGAGATATGGCGCATCTGACTGTAATAAGGTCTCCCGCCCCAAAAAAATTTTTAGGTACATACAGTTAAAGACAATTGTGCAGAAATAACAATATCGGCAAATCAGCTAATATGCATCAAGGAGGAACACAACCATGTCAAAGCGCACGCGATGCGCGCATAAAAGAAACCTTCAAAACGAGCTTTTTTTGCACTATGACAGCACTTCACGGATCGCCGATGCAGATGTACCGCGCCTGTGTCCGCCGTTCCGGTCTATTATCCGGGCGTTCGGTTCCCGCCCAGTAGTTTTCTGTATATTTCATAGTCAACATCTCCGAACACATTGAATATCACTTGTATATCATGTGTCATGCGGAACTCCCTGACGGTGCGCACGGCGATCTGCGCCGCATTTTCCTGTGGAAATCCGAATACGCCGGTCGAGATACAGCAGAAAGCTATGCTCGCGATCCCGTTCTGTACCGCAAGCTCAAGACAGCTTTTGTATGAGCTTTCAAGCAGCCGGCAGTGCTCGTCGGTGAGACTTCCCCGCACTATCGGTCCGACGGTGTGTATCACATAGCCGCAGGGCAGGTCGTATGCCGGGGTGATCTTCGCCTTTCCCGTGGGTTCTTCATGCCCCTGCTCCTCCATTATCTCCGCGCACCTGTACCGCAGCCGCACTCCCGCAAAGGTGTGTATGCAGTTGTCGATACAGCTGTGGCAGGGCTGCCAGCACCCGGTCATTCCCGAATTTGCGGCGTTTACTATCGCACCGCATCTGAGCGTGGTGATATCGCCTTTCCAGAGGTAAATGCCGTTCTCTATGGGCGTTAAGTCCGCGATATCCGTGATGCCCTTTTCCCGGGTAAGCGCCGTGAGATATTCGTCCTCGGCCTGCAGATAATCCTCGTCCGCCTTGACAGCAGGGCGGATATTCACAAGGCTTCTGTAAAGGCGGAATTTATCCGCACCATTGTTTGGTATCTCAATTCCGTCAACATCATTTCTCTCGGATAGCAGATAGTCTATCAGAAAGTCGAGCTTCTCCATACGATCATCTCCTTATGACTTCACCCACAGGACAGACCACCGCCGACATATTGTCCTATGGAAAGAGTGTGCCGGTTTTTTTCGGCACACTCTCTTTTTATTCCTCTTCTATGATCTTTCGCGTGTCCGCGACGACTTGTGCAAGCGTAGTGCTTTTAAGCTCGTTTTCAAGAGCCTCCTGAGCCGCTTCAAGTCTGCCGTCCATAGCCTTGTGGATATTGCGTCCCACGGGACATTCGACATTGGGATTTTCGTGGAAGTGGAACAGTCCCTCGTCATCTACGCAGTCAACCGCCTTGTAAATATCGTACAGCGTTATTTCGTCAAGTGCTTTTGCAAGGTGTGCGCCGCCGCTGCCCTGACGAGTTTCGACTATCCCTGCCGTGCGAAGCTGTCCGAGGACGTTACGGACGATCACAGCATTTACCCCCGTACTGCCCGAAAGGACATCACTTGTCACTCTCATCTGACCGTCAAAAATGTCAATACAGGTGAGGATATGCACCGCTGCTGTGAATTTACTTGTGATCTGCATAGACTATCATCTCTCTTATTCCTTTACAACGCCGATGCGCTGTTTGATATGACCGCCGTTAATAACCTCGTCGATCATTGCAATCGCATAGTCTGCATAGCTGATAACGCTCTCACCGCTGCTGCTGAGGATAAGCTCCTCACCGCCGAGAAGATACTTGCCTGTACGCTCGCCCTCCGCCTGAAAATCTCCTGCGGGGCTGATGTATGTCCACTTCACGTCATTTCTCTGACGGAGTTCACCCAGCGCCTTTGCCATAGCAGAAGCCAGCGGCTTGAAAACTTCCGGGAAATCAGCACCGTCAGAAACGCAGGCAGTATGCTCTGCGTTCACATACAGGCTGCCTGCACCGCCGACAACGAGAAGTCTTGTGTCAGTTCCCGAAAGAATATCGCACAGGTGAGCAAGTGAAGTGGAGTGCTGCGGAAGTGTCTCGGGTGTCCATGCACCGAAAGCGTCTACAACAGCATCAAAGCCCGTGAGGTCTGCTGCGGTCAGGTCGAACAGGTCTTTCACGATAACGTTCTGAGCAGCGGACTTGTTCTCTCCCTTGACAACTGCGGTAACGTCTAACCCTCTGTTTACAGCCTCTTTGACGATGAGCTGACCTGCCTTGCCGTTTGCGCAAACTACTGCGATTTTCATAATAAGTACCTCCTGATTATAACATGATTTAAACGATTTGTAAAGTTGTAACTTCGCTTGTTTCAACTTTCTGAACTCAGTATATCACACAGCGCGTAAGTTGTCAATATATCAATTACAACTTTGGAGAATTGCATAAAAATCAATGGCGATCATGCGCATAATAACCAAATACGCAGTGCGCTATCGGCGGTGAAACTGCATTTTCAGGTTGACATATCGGCGAAAATATGGTAATATAATATAGTTATCATCTGCTAACCAACAGGACGGAGGTCAACGAAATGGAAAAGATAAAAATACAAAAAAACACGGTCATGGAAACGCTGGTGCTGCCTCTTTACGGGCGGGCATACTGCTCAAAGAACTATCCCGACACTTTCCCGGACAAAGAAGCCGAAGCCCTTATAGACAGGATAGATTACGACTTTGAGCACCTTGACACCAATAAGCTCACGACCGTTGTGTGGGCAGTCCGCAAGCGCTTTCTGTGCGACCGGGCAAAGGCGTATCTCGCAAAAAAGCCGAATGCGACTATAGTAAATCTCGGCTGCGGCGCAGATGACAGCTTCCCCGACGTCGATAACGGAAAATGCAGGTGGATAAACCTTGATCTCCCCGATATAATAGAAGCGCGCAAAAGCTTGTTCACGCTCCGCGAGCGGGAAAAGAACGCCCCGTACAGCGCATTCGACACAAGCTGGTTCGGCGAGGTGGAGACTAAACCCGAAGACGGGCTTTTTGTGATAAGCGGCGGCGTGCTGATGTACTTCGACGATGAGACGGTAAAGGGTCTGTTCACCGCGCTTGCAGAAAGATTTCCGGGCGGCGGGATATGCTTCGACGCCGAAAATCAGGCAGGGACGGACAAATCCAACAAAGTCCTCGAAAAGAGCGGAAATACGAACAAGTGCCTGCTGGTCGTAGATGACGCGGAAAAGAAATTCAGACCGTGGTCGGAAAATTTCGGCACGATAACGACCTTTGACAAACTTCCCGAATATGTGAGGAAGGCAAGATCCGTCCCGTTCACCACAAGAAAAATTGTCGGTATGGGCATGAAAATGGGCTACGTCAAAATGGTAGAGATCGGATTTAATTAAAGTATGATGTCTGCTTCCCTCGACACCGGAAAGAGAAAATGCAGGCGGGTGCTCCCCCTGCCTGCACTGTACGGTATATATGCTTCGGATACTTGTTTACTGCGCGGTAAACAAGTATTTTCATTTTCCGGCGCCTTTTTTCACTGCGCGGAAATAGACCATAGATCCGCGGATATGCCAGTTCGTCACCTCGTATGAGCGCTCAAGCCGCCGCATGAGCTGAGCCGATGTGTCGAAGGGCGGCGTGAACCAGCCTTTTCTTGCAAGCACATTATTTACCAGCGCGTCGGTTATGAGCGACCTGCCTTTTATGTAGAAGCAGGCAGCAAGCTTACCGCCGGGTTTCAGCACTCTCGTTATCTCCGCGAAAGCTCTGTCCTTATCGGGGAACGCGTGAAATCCGTTCATGCTCAGCACGATGTCGAAAGTTCCGTCGTCAAATCTCAGATCGCCCACGTCACCCCGGACAGTGTGTATATTCGTCGTTCCGTCGTTCTCAAAACGGGTCTTTGCCTGTTCAAGCATATCCTCCGAATAATCGAGGCTGGTTATGTCCGCTTTCGTCATGCGCCTGTACTTTTCATGGGTGAAAACGCCTGTTCCCACCGGCACATCGAGCAGCTTGCCCGAAAATCTGTCGGGAATGTATTTAAGAACTTCCCGGGCGATCTCGTTATCATCTACCCCGCCCCAGAAGCATTTTATGTACATTCTGCTCCGGAAGCTGCCCTGGGTCAGAACATCATCGTAGATGTTCTTCGACGCTTTGTAGGACTCCTTTATCTTATCACTCATCACGGTACCCCTTTCGTCTCATTTCAAATATCAGCATTACGGCAAACCATACTATCATGCTCTCGCTCATAAGACCGTTTGTGAAGCCGAGCCTGAATGCGCTTTCCGGCATGAGCAGTGTCAGCCCTTTCAGCAGTCCGAAAATTATCAGAACGTTCGTGAACGCCACAGGCTTCGGAAACGAAGTAAGCCCCCTTACCTGCAAATAAAACCAGTACACAAAGACCGGCAGCATGAACGCTTCGCTTGCGGCTATCACCCACGATGTGTTCTCATACAGCATCATGCATATCGGTCTGATATCGTTCAGGTCGTAACCGAAGTCCGGGCTCTGCGAAAGTCCGCTGAAAAGCACGAGTATCATTATGTAATAAAGGTGCAGCGCCAGCCACGGCGTAAGCCCGAACGCATTCAGATAATGGTACACTTTTCTGTGCTTTTCATCGGTGATGTAATTCTGCACCGCAAACAGCGCGATACCGTAAAGGATTATCCCCGGAAAAGCAAGCGCCATCGCGAGCATGAACCTCCACTGAGGTATCTGTGCAACACCTGACGTGAGCCAGCTCAGATAACGGGTATCATAGTCCGCAGCCCCGTACATCATGAGCCAGTCTCCCGCGCCGAAGCACAGGCAGCCGACCATTCCGCAGACAACAGCGATCATCATTTTTCTTTTCGTCATAGATCACACGATCCTTCCTTTTCATTTTACCCCGTATCCGTTCTTACGGTAACGCGGCAGCCCCCGCGACAGTCAGAACCACCGCGAACAGCGTACATCCGATCCCGATAGACCCGCCGATCTTTGATCCGAGCCTTTGCAGCGGCACCAGTACGAGCACAGCGGTCACCGGATTGAGCAGTATCATCGCAGCAGGCACATTCAGAGCTCCGGTAAGTATCGCAGCGGTCACGATCACAGTGCTTGCCGCGATAAGACTTACGGCGCTTATTAGCGACGGTATCTTCGGATACTTGCCGACCGCGTCTATCGCCGCCTGTGCATCATCGTCGGAGATCTTACCGGCAAGCCTTCGATAGACGATGTACTTTGTCACGATCGCTCCGTGATAGTAAAGCCCGGTGTACGCGCCTATGAACGTATTGATCTTCAGCGCCAGCGCAAGCCCCTCGTTGTTCTGTCCGATAAGCTCCGCAAGGAACCACATTGTGAGGTATGTTCCCGGCTGACCTATGCAGGAGAGCCAGAAAGATCTGTCGAACCAACTCTCGTTCACTTCCGTCCACCAGGGTGAGATCTTTCCGAGACTCCGGGGATCGGCTTTGTCGCCCCTGCGTCCCGACCACACGAGCGGTATATCCGCTCTTGCGCAGAGTATCCCGCTTATCATGCCGATAACTCCGATGATAATATAGATATTCATTTCCCCGCGGTCCCTTTCTTGTGATAAAAATACGCGGTAAGGAATATCAGCCCCTCGCCGAGACTTTCACAGGAGCCGTATGCACCCTCGGCGGCTGTTCCCGCAAAGACAAGCTTCCACAGGATCCCGAGCGCAAACGCTCCGACGGGTCCCACAAGACAGAACCACCTCGGAAGCCCCGATCTCCCGGAGACCGTAACGTAGAAATGCAGCGCGAAACCCAAGCAAAGAAAACCTATCAGGACTATATTCAGCCCTGCAAAATATCCGCCCCAGCGCTGTGCGGCGCTTGCGGCAAGCTCTTCCGTACCGCCTTCCGAAAGCACGGATATGTATGTGAGCGGCATAAGCGACCCAAGCGAAAAATGCAGATATCCGGTGGACGCGACACCGATAAGATACAGCGTCGTCAATATCCTGCAGACCTTTCCGCAGCTTTCCGCGATCATACGGTAAACGCTTATACCGGCAGGAAGCATCAGCGCCGTTCCGATAAATCCGAGCACCGCCGAAAGGACGAACCGCCATTCCGGCATCTGAGCCCAGAGCGGCTGTACTCCCGACGCGCCAAGCCCCTCATAACAGAATATGAGGCAGTCTCCGACCATAAACAGCACTCCTCCCGCCATTCCGAGCAGAGCGTATTTTTTCGGTTTCCGACCCGTGAACTGCATCCGGATCACTTCATTATCCATTCGATGATCTCCTTCTCCGCCCGGGCAAAGTATCCGAGATTCTCTTTTCTGTACTTTCCGAACGTCTTGTAGGCTATCCCGATGAGCGGCATCAGCCGGTACAGCTTTTTCTCACGTTCGCGGTTTGGCATAAGCCCGCATAAATGACTTCCATGTGGGAATATCAGCGACCTGACTTCGTGCTCATACCCGTGTTCTTTCAGATGTTCTTCCAGCTTTCCCACCGAGTAGGCGGCGTTCCAGTCCTCGTCCTCTGCGCCCGCGATCATAAGTATCCGCGCGCCGGACTTTTCCGGGTGCAGCATAGCACGCTCCTCCTCTTCACTGTCGTCATACGCTTTCTGAAAAGCCGCCCACATTCCGGTGACCTTGTACTGCATACCGGGAAGCTTTTTGTATTTCACGGCCTTTTCCTTTGAGAAATCGGGGCGGACGAACGGGATCTCCATGCCCTGCCAGATCGCGACACTGTGGCCGGACATGGTTTTCCTGTCGGGGGCTGTTCCCTCAAAGGGAACGTGTGTGGGCGAAACGATCACAAGGTTCTCAAACCCGCCGATGTACTGTGCGACAAGTGCCGCGAATATCGAACCCATCGACTGACCGTAAACGCTGAGGTGTTTTATACCTTTCACGTTACGAAGATATTCCGCGGCGGGAACAAACATATCCACCGGGACTCTGTCGGGCGAATCCGGAAGCCCCTCCGCCCCGAAAAGCGAGACTGCAAGCCCCGTAATGCCGAAGTCGGCGAATCTTTCCGCAAATACTATCCCGGGCAGCAAACTCTGCTCACCGCCCATTATGATGATGACGGCACGGTCGCTTCCGTTATCCGGCTCGGCGAGATGACCCACAAAGCCGTGTTCCTTCATGCTGAAATTTTCATGTTTCATATTATTATCTCCGTATCAGATGCTCCTGCTTCTTTCCCAGCCGTCCCCCGCGTCAGTATCATGCCGGATAAAATCGAAATCACAGCAGTCTCCGCCTTGGCAAAGCGTTTTTGTGCGCTTGAAATCCGTAAACGGGAGTTCGCCGAAATTTATGATGTCGGAATGGCAGAACATAGATCCGAGCTTCATGAGATCGTGCTTTTCAAAAATATGGCGGTAAACGCACTCCCTGCACTCGAAATGAAATCTTTCCTTCGGATCGTCGGTATGCCACTCGTAACGCCAGCCCACACCGGAGCCGTGCTTAAATCCGAACGGAAGTATCTTCTTCATCATCGGAATGAAAAACGGCAGCTTTGCCATTCTTTTATAGCTTTCCGGAGTCAGCATCTTCCACATCTCCTCCGACACGATCCGGTACGCCTCTTCCTCGCTTTTACCGTGCTTCTGCAGCACCTCGTACAGCGCGATGGAAGTAAATATCTGCGCCATGTGTTTATAATTCCCCTTGTCGCAGTAACGCGCATCTTCCCCGATAAGTTCTTCCATTCTTTTGCAGATATCCTGCTGCATATTATCCGGCAAAGTCGGAAAGTATTTCCGGTACCGGCTTATTCCGATCAGAGCCTTTGGTTCATACTTTTTCACTCGGATCACCTCGTCTGTGTTAGCTCAGTCTAACCTCATTATAACATAATCCTGCAAATAAATCAAGTGCAATGTCAAACGACATTCCCGGCGGAAGCCCCATTTTCTTAATGCAAAAAAACAAACTCATGCCGGTTATGCCGCACCGGAATATTGACTTTCCGGCGGCAATATGGTAAAATATACAGAGCAGCGGCGAAAAAGAAACCGTATGAAACAGGAAGTACCCATATGATTTCCCGGATAACTCGTCCCAAAATGAAAAAATGGGTGCGGCGTCACGCTGCCGCAGGTCAGGGGGCGAAGCTCTTAAGCCGTCTGCAAAGACAGCCCGCAGGCGCTTTGGTGAGCTGTCCTGCCGGCTGCATAAAGGGTACCTCTAAAAATACGATACTGAGAGGTTTGGTATGGATCTTCTGATCTATGGAATGATAATTCTCGGAGCGGGACTGATGGTTTACAACGTCATCAGCTACCTCCTTTTTATAAAAAGCACCCGGGACGTACTTTCGGGAAGCAAGCGAAGCGATAAGATATGGGCGCGGGCGGCGCTCGTTCTTCTCTCGTTCTTCCTGCTGGGGTACATATACGTTGCGCTGTTCGGCAGACCGGATCTTATGGTCGCCATGATACTCTTCGGCGGAAGTGTCTTTGTTTCGATCGTCAACAGCCTTATGGCAAAGCTTCTCCAGACTGCAAAAGAACGAAGCATAGATGTGGCGGAGATCATCATAGGCGCGATAGACGCCCGGGACCCGAACCTTAACGGTCACAGCCGCCATGTGCAGAACGTAACGATGACGCTGTTCAGGCATCTGTCCCCGTCTTTGAAGAGCGGTATCAATCCCGTCAGCCTTGAATACGCGTCTCTTATGCACGATGTCGGGAAACTCGGCATTCCCGAATCTATACTGAATAAACCTGCCAAGCTTTCCGACGACGAGTGGAAGGTCATGAAGATGCACCCGAAGATAGGCGTTGAGATATTGCAGCCGCTCAGGTCGTTCAAAGAGATAATGCCCTGGATAGAGTATCATCACGAGCGCATCGACGGGAAAGGCTACTATGGTATCCCCGGAGATAAGATCCCGCTTGCTGCAAGAATAATCGCCGTTGCAGATACATATTCCGCGATAACGATGCGGCGCTCATATAAGGATCCGAAAACACACGACGAGGCTGTCGCGATAATAAGGGACATTGCCGGCACACAGCTCGACGCGGAACTTGTGGATATATTCATTAAGATCCCGAAGGAAGAACTTGTTGCCTGCGCACCGCCAAAGATAGAGATAGAAGAGATATGAATACATAGTAAAGGACCCCCGGCACAGCCGGGGGTCTTCGTATCACAAAAAAACGCAGAAAACTGCGGCAAACAGCGGGGTGCTCCTCACTGACGCCTTACAGAGAAAGCAGTTCCGTCCAGAGCTTTACTTCCTCGGCAGAACCCTCGGCGCCGAGACGCTTTCCTTCCTCAACTACAGCCTTATCGCCGATGATGCCTCTGATATGCTCGGTTGCTTTTTTGCAGTCGCTCATGCCGGAGGTGCAGAAAGGAATGATCTTCTTTCCGGAGAAGTCATAACTTTCAAGGAATGTGTCGATGATGCTCGGTTCACGTCCCCACCATATCGGAAAACCTACGAATACTGCATCGTACCCCGCCATATCTGCCGCTTTTCCGGCGATACCGGGTCTGCACGACTCGTCCGCCATTTCGAGATTGCTGCGGCTGTCCTTTACCTGATAGTCAAGGTCTGCGTCCGTATAGGGCTTTTCCGGCTTTATCTCAAAGAGCTCGCCGCTCTCTGCCTTGCAAAGCTCTTCCGCCACCTTTGCGGTAGCGCCCTTTGTCGAAAAATACGCAACCAATACTCTGCTCATAATAATGTACCTCCGTCTTTCTTCGTTCGCTGATCTGTTTGTTGTTATGTTTCCGATAAGCATGAGCTTATCGCTGTTGTATCATAAGCAGGTGAAATATAACGCAATATCCCGCCTGTCTATAGATCCGTTCCTGATTCTGCTCATTCAAGCATTGATGTACACCGGCTTTTTGCTCTCTTATGTTCAGCCGTCGCGTCAGCCCTGCACCAGGAGCGACTCAACGAGTGCCTTCTTCTGATAAAGCACACAGCCGCCCTCGTGGTCATCGAGCAGTATATCCCCGTCGCGAAGCGCCGTGAACAGTGGTGATGATATAGCCTCGCGCAAAGATGTGTCCCTCACGTTTATGTCGGAATAAGGCGAGAAGGGGCACGGTTCCGCGCCGCCGTGGGAGTTGATATGAAAGAAGCCGCGCCCTGCCGCGAAACAGCCGCCGGAGCTCTTCTCGTCACCCGGGAAGGACACATACATCATTTCGGAATTTCCGGCTCTGAGCCGCTCTGTCGCCCTGTCGAGTATCTCACGTTCTCTGTCGCCCGGCGCAAGGTCCCTGCTTTCGTCCGTGACCGGGACATACTCGACAAATATCACCGCCTTGCAGCCGAGTTTTTCAAGCTCGCCGAGGAACCTGTCGGAAGAAACTTCTTCCGCGTTTTCGGTAGTGACGGTGACCGACGCGCCGAATACGAGCCCGCGCCTTTTCAGCTCGGTCATGTTGGCAATAAGTCTGTCGTAGATGCCGCTGCCGCGTCTTGCGTCCGTTACATCCCTGCCGCCCTCGATGCTCATTATCGGTATAAGGTTGCGGCACTTGTCGAAAAGTTCAAAGTACCGTTCGCTTATGAACGTGCCGTTGGTGAAAACGGGAAACAGAATGCTCTGCTTCTTTCCGGCGGCTTCGATCACATCGCGGCGGATCGTGGGTTCACCGCCCGCAAGGATAATGAAGCTTATACCGAGCTCGTCGGCTTCGTCGAAGATCCGTGACCACTCCACGTCCGAAAGCTGTGACACCGGCTCCGCGTCCGTGGTGGATTCGTTGCAGCGGGAGTAGCACCCGGCACAGTGAAGATTACAGCTGCTGGTGATGCTCGCTATCAGGAACGACGGGATATGAAGCCCCTGCTTTTCGGCTGCGATGCGCTTCTTTGACGCGGCTTTGCTTGCAGCCGCGAATTTCAGCATGAACGCGCTTTCTTTCGGATTTTTCAGAGAAGCCCTGAGCGCGTCCGCCACCACCCGCTCTACTCCCTCAACGAGATACTCCTGCAGATCAAAATTATTCTTCATTGCTCATCACCTGTTACCTTTCCCACAGATCTCCCGGCTGCCGTTATACCGGCTACGGAATTTTTGGAGATGCAGCTGTATATATTGCAATACCGCGTCCCCTGAATTTACATTGAGCCTTATTCTATCGAGCACAATTTAAGTATAATACATATTTCATCTTATGTCAATCGTTTAATAAACAATTCCATGAATTTTCATTAAATTTTCACAATGCATTCTGTCCCATACCCACATCTTATTACCGCGAAAACCGTATATTTGTCCGAAAGTATCACTCGCCGGGGCTACTGTACCGGCTCAGCCCGGTCATATTGCAGCTTCTGTAGGATTTTGACAGAAAAGGGCTTGACAAAGAATATCGTTTATGTTACATTCATAAAAGAGATGCTTAATCCCGGACTTTACCGCCTGCCCGGTACCGGCTTTATGACAATGCCGTATCGGGACTATCGAAAACAAGGAGAAGTAAAAATGGATATTGATTACCTGCTTTTTTTGCAGAACTTCCGTGACACCATAAACGATGCTCTGACGCCGTTCATGGAGATGATATCGCTTTTTGCGGTGACATACCTCATCATCGTGCCCGCTTTCATCTACTGGTGCGTCGATAAGAGAAAGGGACTGTACACTCTCGCGTCATACAACGTCAGCGTTGCAATAAACGCGGTAATAAAGCTGACATTCTGCGTTTACAGACCGTGGATACGGGACAGCAGGATCCTTCCCGCGGGTGACGCGATAACCACGGCGACAGGCTATTCATTCCCGAGCGGGCATACCTCAACGGCTGTTCCGATCTACGGCGGACTTGCGGTCGGTGCATGGAAAAAGATGCGCTGGATATCCGTCATCTGCATCGTCTGCATTGCTCTCACCGCCTTTTCCCGCAATTATCTCGGAGTGCATACCCCTCAGGACGTGCTTGTGGGACTTACGCTCGGGCTTGTGATATTGTGGCTGATGTCCGTTCTTTTCAAGTATCTCGCGGCGCACCCCGAAAAAGAGAATATATTCCTTGCGGCCGGCGTTGTACTTGGTATCACGGCGCTGTTCTACATAACACTTAAATCCTATCCTACAGATATCGTTGACGGAGCGCTTCTTGTGGATCCGCAGAAGATGATGAAGGACGGCTACGGCGATGTGGGAATTATGATCGCGTTCTGCATTTCACGGTTTGCAGAAAAGACATGGATAAAGTATGAGCCTGTCCTCACAAAGAAAACGCTTGCGGCAGGCGTTACCGGGGCTGTGCTGACATTCTTCCTTATAGAGACGATAAAATTCCCGATGCACGAACTTCTGGGTCTGCACTGGGGAACTCTCGCCGCCAATTCGGTCATTATGATCTTTATTGTTGCGCTCTGGCCGGCTGTGATGAAGGCTGTGACAAAGAACGAAAAGGAAAATGCCGGGTCAACAGCGTAACTTTTTGCCTTTTTATTCGTTTTATAAGTAGAGGATATTTTTACATATCGGAGGTCACGACATGAAAACAAGAACAAAACTTATATCTTTTGCAGCTGCGGCGGCTCTGCTTCTTTCGGGGTGCGGAACGGGAACGCCCGCACCGTCGATGTCGGAGAGTGAGACGACATCGACATCTGCTGCTGCGGAAAGCAGCATATTTGTTTCCGAGGATACGCTGCCGACGCCTGATGATACAGCGGAAACTTCGGAGATCGCCACAGATGCTTCAACGCCCGCCGAAACCAAAGTCTCACTGAATGAACTGCCGAACGGCCATTATGAGCTTGACGGGAGGATCAGTCTCTATAAGATAGTAATTGGCGAGCATGAGCATGACGGCATTGACACTTCGGATAATGCACTTATGGAACTCGGGAACGAAAAACTCACTGACGCTCTTAAAATTTTTTGCGTGACGCGGGGATTTGCGCCTGTCGATAACGCACATACTATTCCTGCAGGCACATTGGATCCGGATGATGTGTATTATGAATTAGATACCGGATTCGGAACATATGATGCCATTACGGAGCTTGCGGATGATACATTTGTTTCTGAGATCTGGGAGTGGCCGGGGTGTTATGCAGTCGAGAAGCCTTCCGAGCTTTCAGACAATAATGCTGTGTACGATCACACATTATCCGATGTTCTGGAGAGAAGCCTTAAAGTTGTTGACGGAAGGACATATCTTACAAAAAAAGGATATCTTGACGGGCACACATTAAAAACAAAGATCGTCGGTGTGATAAGCAGTGATGACAGTAATATAGAATATCAGCTTTGTACTATCTGTCTTGACGAATCGCCCGAAGCACTTGCTGTATCGGAAGTGATACCGCAATTCTATTATGAGCATTCGATCATGAAGCTTGTAAAAGAAGATGATAAATGGCTCATATCACAGATAAGATATCCGCTCGGGAATGAAGAACCGAACAACGAGTCGTTTCTGAGCAATAATGATATTATATTCTGACAGGCAGTTTACATCACCGAATGTCATCATTTCGGAAAACGTGATAATTTGCAGCACACATCAGACTGAATCAGAGGTCGATATAGGATAAAAGGCATATAACCTATGAAGTGATATAGGTCGTATGCCTTTCTTATTCTCAAACCTTCAAGACGGGCGCGATGTACTACCGCCACGATACGCTGTTGTCACCCACGGAGAGAACGTAAACGTTGCAGTACTGAGCCTGCCACCAGAGACAGTCCTCATACCGCGTGCCCATATACGCGTCACACAGGACGCCCGAGCCCTTGATATAGCCGGTATCGGAAGCGACTGCATAACCATAGACGTGGGAGCCGTCCTCCGAAACGATGTAAAGCTCGGAGCCGAATGGGATAACATCGGGATCTACGCCCACGGATCCGATCACAAGCGGACGGCCGCTGTAAGTGCCGCTTCCCGCAGGAGCATAGTAGGCTGTCACCTTTCCGTTGAGCATATACTCATACTCCGTGGGAATGCCGTCTTTCAGCGTGTAGCTGCCCTCACGGGTGCTGTATGGAACGTTGAACGCTTCACCCTGCATTATGACCTCATTTACCGCATCGACCACATCTGTTTCGGTCACTTCGCTCGATACAAGCTCGCCCTCAACATACTTGTCGGTTATGGTAATGGACGCAGAGCCCTCTTCTCCCTCGGTGATGACCTTGCTGTCACCGATCTTCATGTGCGGAGATGAAACGTACTCCGTTTCGTACGGTATCGCATGGGATCTCTCGCGTTCCTTGTACTCGACACGCGTGATCTCAACGTTCATTCCCTCATATATCATGTCGTTGGTGCTGCAATTAAGCTCGTCATAGCCGCCGAGACTTATCCCCTCGCGGACGAGCAGCTCTCCGACAGTTATCCCTGCAGCAGCAGTCGTTTTTGTGCCTCCGTCAACGGAAATGCTCACAGGGAACGAACGTGCGACTGTTACCGTGCAGTTTCCCCTTATTGCGGAAGACGGATCCGGTTCAACATGATCGAGGGCATCATATACGATATGCTCACGGGCAAGCAAATCCGCCACTTTCTCGCCGTTCAGCGCCCGCACGGTGATCTCTTCGCCGTCGGCGGAGATCGTAACTTCCGGGGCACGCTCCACCGTCATCTCAAACCGTCCGTTCTCACCTATACCGGCATAGGTTATCCTGTCGAACGGGTGCAGTCTCGCGCTCTGCTCCGCGATAAAACCGTCAATGTCGGCGGCTCTTGTGCTGAACGTTTCTATATACTCGCCGTCAGATACAACGGCTTCCGTTTTCGGTACAGTCAGTTTTGCGGCACACAAAGAAGTTGCCGCCGTCAATACTGCCGCAGCCGATATTATTGCCGACGCAGTCCCTGCGCCGCTTTTCTTCAAGCAGAATGGTCTCATTTTACTGAGTTCTCCTTTCGGGTCGGCCTGTTCCTTCCTTTAGGGAACCTCTAAAAACCCAATTTGAGAGAAAAAGAGCTATCCACTTTATGCCGCTTTGTATGCGCGCGTCCTGCGCGCTTTTGGCGGCAATACCACGGCTTCCTGCCGTGACCGTCTACTGCGTCAAACCTCCTAA
>JAGBMA010000175.1 GCA_017635095.1 Ruminiclostridium sp.
GGACGAAATGAGCTTGACATCAAGGAATGTGTCCGTTGTTTAAATGCACCGCAGGCGCATTTAAACAACATCTGAAAATCTGTTTTGCAGATTTTCAGTCAATAACTGCCAAAAGGCAGTTATTGAGGACACATTTATTATCGTCAACAGCAAGAACCGAAATACGGTCTGCTGCATTATCCCGTTTACAGAAACAACGATCGTCTTTTCACCGGATCTCCGGTAGGTATGCATTCACGCGAATGATCGCCGTCGGAAAGATGACATCATCTCCGTTTCTTCGATAAATTTCAGAGCGCCGTTTTCATTTATCCGCGCAAAAGTACTTGTAATTTTTACGGTAATATGTTATAATATATCAAGCAAACTTTTCAGGAGGATCAATAATGGCAAGACCAACTTCTATCAACAGGGATCTTTATCGTAAGATCAAATCAATGAGCCGTGAACAGCTCGAAGCTACCCTCAACAACATCTATGATACCGGGATCAAAGACGCCCTCGATAATGCAGTCATAGACCTTGATATGGACAAGCTTCGCAGCGATCTCGGCACCGTCAGCGGCATAGGAGAGAAACGGCTTGAGCAGATCATGGAGATCATAACCCGTAATATCCGCGAAGCGGACAGCAAAAACGCATCGGGCGAAAAACCTGTATGAGCACCCTGAGTTATCGTTTCTGTGCAGATAACTTGAGCTGCAATCATGCGTCGTTCCCAGAACGTGAAAAAATAATGGAATGGGCAGTACCGGCAGTGTATGTCTTACTGCAGCGAGAAAATGTATCCGTCGGCAGCAGGTATCAGACACAATAAAGTAAGTGCAGCAAGAGGTATCAGCAGCAATACGGACTTTCCCTCAAACAGCTCGTTCGGCATTGCAAGAAATTCGGCATGCTTGCTTTTCTTTATCTCACATACATGAACTATTGCGAAAACTAAGCTGAAAAAAGATATAAACCCGCATAGCATATAAAACAAACCTCTCGGCAAATCTGAAAGACCGGCCATAAAACCTCTGCGCGGGTGTGTTTGTATCCACAGGATCCCGAAAACAGAAAACACAAGCGGTATCGCAGCCGCTATCGGCATTGCTTTAAGACGCTTGAACTTTGTTTCAATACATTTGCCGACAAAGCCGAAAAGTATCGGAAACCATACTCCCGCAAAAAACATTATTGACATTGTACATACATTACGGTAAGCTGTGCTTAAGCCCGAGCCTATACCGCCGCAAAGCACAAGTATCTCAAAAGCAGCCGTAACCAGCTCCGCACCAATAACTGCTGTAAACCAGCCTTTGATTGATCTGTTCATACGCCACCTCTTCTTGGTATTATCAATATCAGTCAGCAAATTTATATCGCATACCCCGGCATTCATGAAAATGTCGGGGTATGATCTTATTCTTCGCTACCGCCCCACTCAACGAGCGTGAAGCCGTTTCTCTCATAGTGCGGCAGTTCCTGCTCCGGGATATCCACG
Source organism: Ruminiclostridium sp. (assembly GCA_017635095.1). Taxonomy (GTDB): domain Bacteria; phylum Bacillota; class Clostridia; order Oscillospirales; family Ruminococcaceae; genus Ruminiclostridium_E. Next base: position 1,487 of record JAGBMA010000175.1, read on the forward strand.
GGCGTATCGCTCGCGTAGTAGGTCATGAACACGCGTATCTGCGTATCGGGAGCGGGTGATACTGTCAGCGGAACACTCCGCGCGTAATCGTCGGTGTGCAGCGCTATCACGTTGTAGGGGTTGTCCTGCATCTTCGGGAGCCAGTAGATGATGAACTCGTTGGCTTCGCGTGCCGTCAGACCTATGTATATCAGCTTCTCACGCAGGAATTTTGCGGTATCAGCTCCGGCAACGCAGAAACCTTTGCTCATATCGAAGTCCGCTGCTCCCTTGCCCTCCCAGTAGAGACAGTAATACTCATCGCCGTTCTTGTCATACAGCGTACCGTCGGGCATTGCGGTCACGTTCCAGCCGTCACTGTATTCGGGATATGTACAGGTCAGCTCGCCGCCGAGCGGGAAATTTACCTGTACGGAAACGTCAGTCCGCTCTTCGGGGTAGAGGTAGATGACGGGCTTTGCGTAAGCTCCGAGGAACCAGTAGTTATGCTCAACGCCATTGGAACGTCCATTGTAGAAGTCATCTACCATATACGCTATCTTATGTGCGAACTCACGGTCGGTGATCTCGTAGCGCTCACTTTGGGTACCGTTCCATATATGACTTGACAGATCGGATATCCAGTCACTCAGTAACGGATAACTTGTTTTGATGCTCTCACAGTAATCTGCTCTTGCAAACCCGAACAGCTCCCACATACCGAAATAACCCGCAACGCCGTTCCACACCGGTGTCTCAAAATTGAGCTCACCGGTCTCGCTGTATGGTTCCTCTTTCATAACAATTTCTGGCACTATTCTTTCACCCATATAGAAGTAGTCGAGTGGCGCCGGCTCTCCATTCAGGATTACCGGGTCGCTGCCAGCCTCCTCAGCAGTGAACAGCGGATATTCGTTCAGTGTGTCACCGTCGAGCGTATAGAGATAGTCATAGCTGTCATATAGTTCCTCTGTCTGTTTCGACATAAACCAAGCGGGCGTACCGTCTTTCAGTTCGCTGAGTCCGAGATAAGCGGCGTTTCCTTCTCCCGTATACAGAATGGGATAAAGCGTGTCTATGAATTTCAGCTCGCCGTCTTCTACACGGTAAATATCCGAACTCAACCGTCCGGTATTTTTATCATCATTGATAATACTCTTAGTTACAATGATCTCTGGCTTAACATCAAAGTCAAGATCAAGGAGGAGAATTCCTCTGGTTTCGTTGGTGTAAATTTCGTTTTTGGCATTCATTACCGCATCATAGACCTCTTTCATCTGCGGATCCTTATTTTTTCCGCTAATAATGTCGGTGTCATGTGTAACATCAAGCTCTGAAATATCCGAGAAAGTCTTTATGATCTCAATATCCGAAACGGTACAAGTATTCGCGTAACCGTCTTTTTTGCTATAAACAACATGGGTGTCCTGCATAGTCACCTTTGCGTATGCGTAATCAGCGGTGTTGAGAGGCATTCCCTCTGTCATCACACCGGTAAAAAACAGCGAATCCGAGGTCACACGCACCCTGCCGATATCGAAGAAAACATCTCCGAGAGTGAACATAGGCAGTCCATACATATATTCGGGGTCAATGAGTATTGACAGTCCCTCATCGCTGCCACATACGAACGCGTTTACCGTCACAGGTGCGTCTATCGTGTAGCCGAGAGTTATGTCCGGGCAGCTTCTTTCGTATTTTCTGCCAGTGTAGAAACTTTCATCTTTTGCGGCTTTGTACGGTATCACTGTTACGACGGGGTCATCGTACTTTATCTCATAAGCGGAGCCGAAACTTTCCGACGGGGTGTACATAGAAATATCAAGACGTTTAGGAATGTCATTTTCGACTGTATCAGAAAAGGCGTTGACCGATGGGCGCACTTTGATCTTCGCGGCATCGGCGTTTATCGTCAGAAACGTCACGTTGTCATTATTCGACTCCTGCGATGTATCATCGCTCAGCGTGTAGTCAAGCACCGTAACGGTATTACCGTTTCCGTCCTGAGATCCGTACATTATGCTCTCACTTGTCGTTGCATCGGTTGTGAGCCTGCTTGAGTATCCGTAATATTCGGTCGCCGTAAATTCATCCTTGTGATACGCAGGGGATATGCTCACAGGTTCGGGCTCCGGCTCGTCTTTAGTTGTGACCGTTGTTGTCGTACTTGCTGTAGTAGTGGCAGCTGTCGCTTCCGCAGTCGTAGTCTCCGCCGCGGCAGTTGTCGTCTCGCTCTCCGACACCGCCGGTGCGGGAGTTTCCGTTCCGCACCCCGAAAGGAGTAAAGACGCCGCGGCTGCAAAAGATATAAGTTTTGATGTTTTTCTCATTTCAGACCTCCGATATGTTATAAATTTCCTCTACTATATAAAACGACTAAAAAAGGCAAAAAGTTACGCTGTTTTCGGAAATATGTTCATTTTTGTATAGTTGCACAAAACTGTTCGGCAAATTACACAATATCACTGCACTCTGTCGGCTATGCAAATTATGCACATATCAGGGAATATTATAACACATTCTGTCAGGAAATGCAATGACCCCGTACCGCTTATTTGCAGTACGGGGCAAGTGATTATTCTTCGGGTGCCGCTATTTGTACGAAAGTTTCAACGGGTGTCATCGTCACGCTGTCATCTTCGGGAGTATCCCAGAAGCTTCTCGGCATAAACTCCGCCCGCTTGATCTTCAGTCCGTTTATGGAAAACTCTTTCATCTCCGTAAGGTCTGTATCTTCATCGGGGACGATAAGCAGGTTCGTATAATATTTTCCTGTGCTTTCGTCAAATTTCCCCGTTCCGGAGAGACCACTGCTTTTATAAACAGTACCGTCCGAAGATGTCCATTCTACTCTGATGTTCGGAGATTTCCAATTGGTATCGCTCGTGAACGACATTTCAAGTCCGAACGGAGAAAGTGTGAGCCATTCAAGAGTCACGTCCGGCATACCGAACTGCGTCATATCAACGCCGACACGCTCCGTAAGCGGTTCATAATCCTTGATACCGCTGACATTGATGACCTCTATCGCTTTTGGCTTTCCTTCTGTTTTCAACGCGCCGAGATCCAACAGCTCTAATGTGTCTGTCTCGCCGTCGGGAACATCTATCAGCGCACTGAACGTAAATGTTCCGTCATCGTTCTTATGCCCTCCTTGAATTATGTTACGGGGGTTCTTGACAGACCTTATCCCGATATGTGTTTCATCGTCTATATCGCCCGCAAGCTTTAGTTTCAGTATCCGTCCGTCATATACCTTACCCGGCAGTATTTTTACATTCCCCTCACCGAGCGCAAGCGTAACGTCTGTATGGTCGAGCATTCCGTCTGTCACCTGCGCTTCTCCGACAAGGTACGTTGTTTCATCTGTCCATTCGGCTGTTGCCGTAGTTGCATATTCCGACGTGACAAGAACATCGGTAGTTACCGTAGTTTCTTCGGTCATAACAGGCGCGTCATTGTTATCCGGCGCGGTCATATAAACGGCAGTTGTGGCGATCGGCTCATCTATCTTGTCGATGCTTTTGAACATCGTTATTCCAAATAACTGACTCTGAGGATCGTTATTAATACCAAATTCCAATTCGACAGAATCGGCAGAGGTATCAAGCCGATAATTCGCAGTACAGTAGGCGTAATTTGCATTGATCGCATATTCGAGACTTTCGGTGTGTCCGTTTTCTGTTTCTTTTGGCGCTATCTGGTATATCTGTCCGCCAAGGATCTCTTCTTTGTAGATAACATCATAATATATCTTTGCCCAGATGCCGTCAAATTTGTAGCCTTTCAGATGTACCGTAATATCGTCATCAATACCGTACCTCTGATCTACTTTCACATAACCGCTGTCATCGGTAATACTGTATGAATGAAAGATAGTAGTGAACTCCGGCTGCTCCTCACCTGCTGTTGTCGCAGCCGCTGCATTCTGCGAATACCCTGCGCCGTTGCTGCTCTCAATTCCTCCCTCTTTCAGTCCGCCGTGCTCATTCAGCCAGTTCAGCCCGAATACTGCACCGGCAAGCACTGCAGCCGCGCCTGCAATGCCTGCGGCAGCATGGAGCACCCTCGCTCTTTTCTTCGGTTCTGAATGTTCAACCGTGATCTCTCTGATATTTTCCTGCCGTATGTCAACATCATTTTTCATATTCTTCGCCCTTTCTCTGACATTTTTCAATGCCGTTTCGTGATCGGAACAGGGATATGTTTCAATCACAGCTGAAAAGGCTTTTTTACAGAGTTCTTTGTGATCCATATTATCGGTTCCTTTCACTGTCAAGCAATTTCTTCAATTGCTTTCTTCCCCGGGACAGGCGTTTCCTTACCGCTGCTTCGCTGATGCCGAGTATTTTTGCAGTCTCCGGTATCGGATACTCCTCAAAATAGTGCAGATACAGCACCTCTACGATCTTCCTGCCAAGTTTCATTATGGTTTTAAGCAGTTCTGAGCCGCCGGTCCCGGCACTATCATTTTGCGTTCTGTGATACGCGGTTTCAAGCGGAAGCGAGAACTTATACCAATGAGATCGCGTCAGGTCTATACTTTTGTTTATAGCACACCGCAGCAGCCATGCCTTGATGTGCTCATCTCCGGTAAATGTCCCGCGATATGTATAGAGATCGAGAAAAACTTCCTGCGCGATATCGTCGGCATCGGACGGATTTTTACAGTGACACAGCGCAGCGCTGTAAACGCTTGTATAGTACTTTCGCATACATCTGTCAAGCTCGTTATCGGTCATTCCTATCCCCCTTTCCGTGTAAGGCACCTTCAACAATAAATCGAATGAGACGGCCGTTTTGTGACTTTTTTTGCAAAAATAATTTCTTTTTGTAACATCTTACAATATTATACACAGGTTTTACTGCAAAATCAACAAATTCTTACGAATGCATATCATATATAGGATAAACATATTTTCTTTTCTTACCGCTTTTTATGTTGCAGTACATCCGATTATGTGATATAATCGGATTATCGGAAGATATTGTGATGTACAGACTGCACAATCGCATCGACTCCTGATTGTTGCATATTCACAAACTTGAAAAAATTTGGAAAACCCGCGTAACATTTCGCCGTTTCATTCGTTATATATATCAGAGTACTGCACAAGTTTTTTGCAGTAAAACCCGAACCGGAAAGAGAGGAATATCATGAAAAAAACCGTATTAAAACTAACATCACTGCTGTGCGCGGCAGTAATCCTCGGGACAAGCACTGCGGGAACCGTGACCGCGTCTGCGGAACAACAGTTCGACAGCTTCTTTTCCGCGACATCTGCCAATAAGGACGACCCCGCGGATCATGTCGGTATGCCATCGGACAAGGTGATAAGCACCGCGGTGCAGAAGGCATTGAACAGAAAGAACGCGTGTATCGCATACCGCAAGGATCACAGCTACGCTATCATTGATGTTGAGCAGGCAAATAAGGACATTACCTTATCTGCTGCGGCAGCTATGCTGGACAAGAAATTCTACGAGGAAATGGGCGGCGACAAGTATTTCGGAAGCTATGCGGAATACAAGGCGGCTGTGCTTGAAAAAGCAGGAGTGAAAAGCGAATCGGAGCTCAAAGTCGAGCCGTACTTCGTGTTTGCATTCTACTACGACAAGCCGGACGGCGACAGTCAGCTCGTGACCGATGAAAAAGCAGCCGAAAAGGCTATACGCAGAACTTTTGAGCTCCAGAAAACGAACAGCGACTTCAAAAATGCAATATCGGATGTGTTCAGCAAAGGTTCGGTAGGCGGCGTGGTTGTGAACTGCGATTATAACGGAAAGTCGGAGGCTGCCCTGAAAATAAGAGCGAATGACGCTTCGTTCAGTATAACGGAGACGCTTAAATTCAGCTCCGACTCCGCGTTCTACATATACAACACCCTCGTGCCGAAGAACACGAAAAAGCTTGTCATTTCAAGCCGCGACGAATTTACGGTGAAGTTCCTCACCGACTTTATCCCTGACGACTGCGTGTGGGTGTGCAGCGACGACGAAGTGGATTTCGACGACTGTGTGTTTGATATGAAAGAGATACAGAAAGCGCTCCCGAACCTTACGGAGCTGTATATGTATCAGGCGCGGGTAAAAAACGAGAAGTACATCAGCAAGATGACGAAGCTGCAGGCTCTTTCGTACTATCCGCTCTCCGCGGACGAGAATTTCAGCCGGTTCATTGAAACACCCGTCATAAAAACCGTACCATTCAAAAATCTGAAAAACATCAAAAAGCTCTGGCTTTACGGCGAATACTCCGATTACAGCTTCCTCGAAAAAATGACGAGCCTTAAAAGTGTGTATGCAGAGCTTCGCAACGAGAAAGCCGCGCCGTCGCTGTTCAGGAGCAAATGCGTGACAAAGCTGTTTATACAGTGCGGCACGAAGTTCGACATGACCGGAATAAAGAATATGACGGGGCTTAAAGAGCTGGATATCGAAAATGTGGCAAATGTTGACCCGAAAGCGATATCCGGCATCAAAAATCTCAGGAAGCTCAAAATAGGAGTCGGCGGGACTTATGACTTTTCGCCGCTCACTAAGCTCACGAAGCTGAATGACCTGTCTATAAGCGGCGCGGAAACAAAGGACTGGTCTTTCCTCAAAAAGATGAAAAGCCTTGATACGCTTTTTATCGGCTATACAAAGCTGTACGACAGTGACATAAAGGGACTTAACGTAAAGAGCATATGCCTTTATGAAACACGAAACACTTATGCTGTATTCTCGGAGCTGCCGAAGCTCGAAACCGCAGAAATAATGAGCAGTTATCACTCCTTCAAGGATTTCAAGCCTTCAAAGACGCTGAAAAATTTTACCGAGACATTCGGCAAAGGCGGGGATTATTCCGCGCTCGCGAAATGCCCGAAGCTCGAAAGAGTTATCCTGCTTGGCTGCAAGGGAAAATTCGATGTCAAGGATTTTGTGGGCTGCAAAAATCTGAAAGAGATATATCTTAACGGAACGCAGATAACCAACGGTGAAAAGCTCGCAAACATCAAGACGCTCAAGTACATAGCAATATATTCGTACTTCGTTGATCCCGCGCTTGCGGACGAGCTGAAAAAGGCGCTCCCGAAGTGCGAGATCGACATAAAGCAGGATCAGTTCTATCAGAACTGATAATGGGAAAGGAAAGAAAATGAAAAAGCATATCTCATTACTTGCATCGGCAGCGGTCATTCTCGGAATGCTTCCGGCGCTGACAGCACCCGCATCGGCTGCAAACAATATCCCGGTGTCGGTATCTTCGGCGGTTAAAACATCGTACAGGACGAATGAAACTGTTATCGGGAAGAATGTGAGAATAAACGGGAATGACGTTTCCGAAAGCGTAATCAACGATTTTGCAAAAAAAGTGAATGCCGCCGCCCTCGGAAATATGATACTTCCCGTTGACGCTTCATCAGCGAAGAATTACTACACGATAAGCGGCTACAGCGACAGCGGGTATTTCTCCGTTTCATGCATAAACGGAAAATATTTCGATTATTTCAGCATAAACGACTGCGCTTATCCGTACAACAAGGCTCTCGATACGGTTTGCAGGAAGATCTCCGTGACTGATGACACGAAAGACAGCATTCCCGACCGTATGCTGAAATACAGGGTGGAATGCAGCGAACCTAAGACGGAAGAGGAATATTTCAATGCCGCAGCGACCCTTGTGGGTGCGTGGCTGGATTCTCTGAAAAAGGAAACAGGCGAATACAAGATCGGCTCGTACAAATTCAACGGCGAAACGCTCCCTACCGAAAGAGATATCCTTCGCGGCGAGGGACTCATAAGCGGCGGACGCGAATTCTGCTGCACCATCGGTTTTGATGCAGCAGGGCTCAGCAAAGAAAGCATTTTCTCGGAGCCGAAAAACTCCGGGTATAACAAGTTCTACAACTATTACAGCGGTGCGCTTGTTGTCGTTCGGTGCAGGTGGGAAAACGGTGTATGCCGCATAGTTGATTACGGAAGCGGCGAAAGCAGACTCATGACGGGACTGAACGGCATACGCACGAATAATGCGAAGTATGACACACTGTTCGATTTTTACCGCGACACAAAGCAGGTGGAAAAGCTCGATAAAGCTTGTACATACAATATACTCGGCAGATACGGTATTTCCGCGACATCGCCTGTGTATATGGCAGACGGAAGAGTGGGTTATGTTGCAATATATCCGAGATATGACGCACAGACCGGTAAGGACGGCATAAAGACCACAGTTTACGACAACGGCTATTTTGATGAAAGCTATAACGCAACTTACAGTTCCCCTGTGGATTACAAGTCCGATGCGCAGGAAGAAAACTTCCACGAAAAATTCAGCCTTGTATTCGACGATTACAACGGCGACGGCAGTGCGGATTTCGCGCTGAAACAGTCCGCGGAAGATGAAAACAGCGACGGCGCGACATACGAAGTTCGCTGTATGTCGAATGACCTCACGCCGAGAAGTGACCGCTTCTCGTTCTATATGGCGGGACGGCATGAGGAGTCCATACGTCTCCAGCACGCCGACAGCAACAGATTTGTTTACTGGCAGAAAGGCACCGACGGCAAGCTCACCTCGAATGTTACGGTCGATGATTACCGTATGTATTCCGAGAGGTACTACCTGCCGCCGGAGCTGCGCATTTATGATGACGAAAAAACGGTTTACTGCTTCTTCTGGAACAACACCGCGAAAGATGTCAAAGTCGGAGGGAAATACCATATCGAGTACAACAAAAACGGAAACTGGGTAAGTGTGACAAGCGACAAGACGCTTGCCGCAAAAACTGCAAAAGCATACCGCGACACCGAGCTTGGATTCGACATTTCCGATGTAAAGCGCACTGCCGGAGAATACCGTATTGCAATGAAAGTTTCCGGCAAGGCCGTTTACGGCGGCTTCTATATCGGAAGCAGAAACGCAAAACTGTCTGTAAACGCAGACGAAAAAACGATTCCCGCAGGTACGGGATTTATTGACATAACCGTGAAGAATACCGGCACAGAACCTGTCCGCATAACCTCCGCGTATGTTGCAAGCGGCAGCAAGAAGATATCCGATATATCAGTATCCGACAGCCTTATCCTCGCGGGCGGCGAAAAGCAGCTGACCGCCGAACTCGACAGAAATCTTGCGGCAGGAAAGTACACGATAAAGATACCTTACGGGACAAAGACCGCGTCATACAGCTTCACCGTCAAAAAGGTAAATAACGATGCGCTAACATATTTCGGCGGGAAATGCACCGCAAAGATATCGGACGGAAAACTCAGCATAACCGTGAAGAATAACAAATTCACGAAGGAAAAGATCGGTGTCATGTTCAAGAGCTCGGACTCTCCCGAGGTGTTTATGAACGGGAAGTGGGTAAAGTCCGGCTGGCTTCTGACGACCGACGGTAAATATAATGCTGACGGCATTGTGTTTGACATTGCTTACGGGAAAACCGGTATGATGACATTTTCCGATTACTATTCCGAATACTACAAAATGGTGATGGAAGACCCGGAGATGAAAGAGCAGGCGAAGCAGATGTATGACTACTTCAAGGAATCTCTGAGCAGCTACTCGGGCGATGACCCGGAATATCTCAAGGAATACGAAAAGTACAAGGATATCACTTTTGAAGAGTTTGTGAAGCTGCTGATAACAGGAGGAAATCAGACAGATGAGGCGGCGAAAAATTCGCTGTACCGGCTGAAACTAAATGGGGAGTATGTTTACTTCGTTGTATGAGCGCAGATACATATTCCGGCACACAGACCGCCGCTTATACTTCGGCAATGAGCGGGTCGATATTCAGTAAGTTGCTTTGACCGGGTTTTGGTTTGTGCGCCTGCTACTTAATGTCTGCTCATCAACCGCGAAAAGTCTTCATAGCGCAGCTTGAAGGCTTTTCACGGTTGCAAAAGTGCAAGGAAAATTTATATATTTTAAGATTTTCCTTGCACTTTTGTTCGTCCGAAGGACGAAATGAGCTTGAC